>JAEZIH010000185.1 GCA_023416055.1 Pseudomonadota bacterium
TGGCCGTCTCCCTGCTCCTCTCCGACCCGAACGTGGCCCTGGCCGCGGCCCAGCCCGCCGCCGCCGCTGACGCCCCCGTCTCGGTGGCCGGAGAGCCGCTGTTCGCGGACATCGTCGCCCGCTCGACCACGCTCAAGGCTCTTGCCTCTTCCTGGCGGGACTCGGGCGAGCTGGACCAGGCGGGCTTCGCCGCCGGCCCGGTCTTCGCCGGCTTCCGAAGCCAGGCCGCCGAGCTCGCGGCTCTCGACCAGCAGGGTCACCTGGTCCTCAAGGAGCGCGGCGTCGACGGCGATCTGAAATGCATCCTGCGCGGCATCTCGGAGGACATCCCGGTCAAGGTCGCGGCCTTCGAGAGCGCGACCGACCCGGCGGAACGCCGCGTCGCCCTCGACGAGCTGCTCTACCTGCTCGACGACAACGCCGCGGTGATCACCGCTCCGCCCCAGCCCGAGGTCTGAGGGTCAGTTCGGCCTTCTGAGAGCGTCGATGACCACGCCCTCGGTCAGAAGCTGGGGCAGGATGCGGGGCTCGGCCCCGCCCGGCGAATATAGCAGGTACAGCGGCACGCCCGACCGGCCATGGCGCTGCAGCTCGGCGGTGATGGCGTCGTCGCGTCGGGTCCAGTCCCCGACCAGATAGACGGCGTTCGCCGCCTCCAGCGCCTCCGCCACCCGGCCCGAGCTCAGCGAGGTGCGCTCGTTGATCTTGCAGGTGACGCACCAGTCGGCGGTGAAGTTGACCAGCACTGGTCGGCCGTCGGCCAGCGCCGCCTCGACCGCGGACGCCGACCAGGGCTGCGAGGGCAGGGCCGTCGACGTGGCGGCGGGCCGGTTGCTCGCCGGCGGCAGACGCGACGCCACGCCGGCCAAAGCCAGGGCCGAGATCAGGGCGAGGGCGGCGGCGACCGCGCTGACCACCGCCGTCCCGCCCTCGGCGCGCCGCGCCTGATTGACCCCGGCCAGCCACAGGCCGAAGGCGACCATCACCGCCGCTAGCAGCAGCAGGCCCAGCGCTTCGGCCCCGGCCTGGCGGGCGAAGACCCAGACCAGCCACGCCGCCGCTCCGTACATCGGGAAGGCCAGCAGGTTCTTGAGCCGCTCCATCCACGGACCCGGCCTTGGCAGGCGCGTCAACAGGCCGGGCGTGACGCTGACCAGCACGAAGGGCAGGGCGAGGCCCAATCCCAGCATCAGGAACACCGCAAGCGCCATCGGCCACGGCATCAACAGCGCCGCCCCGAGCGCGAAGGCCATGAAGGGGGCGGTGCAGGGCGCCGCCACGATCACCGCCAGCGCCCCTGTGAAGAAGGCGCCGGCGCCACCCGGCAGGCGAGCCAGCGGTCCGGAGCCGAAGCCCTGCAGACCAGCCCCGACCTGAAAAACGCTGGACAGGTTGAGCGCCACGGCCAGCATCAGCAGGGCGAGGGCGGCGATGACGGGCGGCGACTGCAGCTGGAAGCCCCAGCCGACCGCCTCGCCGGCGCCTCGCAGCGCCAGCAGCACGCCGGCCAGCAGCAGGAAGGTGGTCACCACCCCCGCCAGGAAGGCCAGGCCGTCTCGCCGCGCATGGCCCGGATCGTGCGCCGAGGCGGCCAGCGCCGCCGCCTTCATGGCCAGGATCGGGAAGACGCAGGGCATCAGGTTCAGGATCAGCCCGCCCAGCAGGGCGAACAGGGCGGCCTGCAGGAAGCCGGCCGGCGAAACGCCTGCGCCCGCCCCGGTGTTGGCTGGACCGTCGGGCGCCGGCGCCAGGTCTCCCGATCCGGTCGCGCCCGGCAGGGCGGCGCCCGGCTCGGCGGTGATCTCCCAGGCGCCGTGGTCGGTGACCAGCACGCCGGCGATCGGGTCGCTCGGCCCGCCGCCGCGCAGGTCGCCGCCGGCCTGCAGCGCCAGGGTCAGGCCTCGCGGCCCCCAGGTTCCGCCCTGCGGGGCCGGATGCTCGACCACCCCGCGTTCATAGGGGAAGAAGTAGCCGGTCCCGGGATCGCGTCCGGCCAGCGGGCCGCCGGTCGCCGTCAGGGTCACGACGCCGTTCGCGATCGTGGCGCGGGCCTCGATTCCGGCCGGGCGCGGAGCCGACTCCAGGACCGCGCGGATCGCCTCGCCGTGGCGCGGATCGACCGGCGCGGCTCCTTCGCGCACCGGCAGGTCCAGCGTCAGGGTCAGTTCGTCGGGCACGCACATCTCGGCGCTGCAGACGAGGAACAGCGCCCTGACCGTCAGGGGCAGAACCGTCCCCGGCGGCGCCGAGGCCGGAACCTCGATCGGAACCGGAAGATAGACTCGGCCCGAATAGCCGTAGTTCATCAGCCCGGCGAGGCGCTGCCGCTCGGGCACGGGCCAGACGATGTCTCCGGCGCTTGCCCCCGCGGGCATCGTCCAGGCCAAGGTCGTGGCGCCGCCGGAATCTCCCGGGTTGCGCCAATAGGTGTGCCAGCCGGGCGCGATCTCCTGGCGAACCGCGACGACGGCTGTCGAACCGGGCGCCGCCCACTGCGACATGGCGACCAGTTCGGCGGCGATGCGCTCGGTGCGCTGCACGCGCCCGTCCTGCGCCGCGGCGGTCGCCGGCGCGCCCAGGGCGACAAGGACAAGGAGGAGTCGGAACAAACGGATCACGCCGGCGACCTTAGCCGCCCCGCCGACCCCGCGTCACGCGTCCTGCTGTCTCAGCGAGGCGCGGCCTCGACGAGCACCTCGGTGCGCCGCCGCATGGGTTCTGCGGTCCCGTCCGCGGTCATCGAACCGGACTGGCCTGCGGCGACCAGATCGAACGCCGGCGTCGGCCAGCCGGCGGCAGTCAGGGCCTCGGTCACGGCGACGGCCCGGCGTTCCGACAGCTCCAGATTGGCGTCGACCCCGCCCGTGGCGTCAGCTAGGCCGACGACTTGCACCCGGCGGATGTCGCAACCCTGCAGCTGCGTCGCGGTCAGGCCGATGGCGTGCAGCGCCGGATCGGTCAGCCGCGCTTCATTCTCGCGGAAATAGACCTCGAACTTCTGCGGCGTGCACGGGTTCGGCTGCGCCACCAGCTCCGGCGCGCTGCGCGGGGTGTCCGCACACCCTGAGGCGGCCGCCATCGCGGCGCCGACCATGATCAGTCTCAGCCCCTTCATTCCGCCCTCTCAGGAAAAAGGGCGGCCCGTCTCCGACGAACCGCCCTGTTCATTCACCAGGCTGGCCCGCGCCTTAGTAGCGGCGCTGACCGTTCTCCCAGTAGCACTCGGTTTGCCGGTTATCGTAGCAATAGTAGTACCGGCCTTGGCTGTCGCGGTAGCGCTGCTGGTTGGCGCGGTCCTGCGACGAGCCGCGGATGGCGCCCGCGGCGCCGCCCACGACGGCGCCGATGGCCGCGCCGGTTCCGGCGTTGCCGTCGCCGACATTGTTGCCGATGATGGCGCCGGCTACAGCGCCGATACCCGCACCGATCGCGCCCTGGCGCACCGTTTCATTGGTGCCGCCGTAGTACGGATCACTGGCGCACGCGGTGGCCAGAAGGCCGGCTCCGGCGATCGCGATGACTGCCTTTTTCATGGTATGTCCTTCATCCCTCGGGTTCGCCCCACGGGAGATAATGCTGGATAACCGTCACGGTTCCAACGCTATCCTCTCTGCAGGCCCGGACAGGGCTTCATCACAGGCCGCGCAGGGGGCGCGGAACGCCCTGCAGAAGGGCATGAAGACGGGGGTTTTCGGATGCGTTTTTCCCAACCGGTCCGCATGGCGGATGACGGCGATCACAGTCCCGTGTGGGCGCGCTCGCGCCGCCGCCGGGGCAATCCCTTCATCGGTTTCGTGGTCACCCTCCTGGCCCTTTTCGGCGTGCTGACCGCCGTGCTGGGCGTCAAGGAGAAGTCGCTGGCCGAAGGCGGGGCGATCATGGACGGCTGGATCTCCGCCGTCGTCGACAAGGTTCGCGGCGAAGCACCCCGGGTGGCCGACCAGGCCGGTGACGCCGCGGGCAAGGCTGCGGCCAGGGCGGGCGACGCCGCCCAGGCCGGCGCTGCAGCGGCCTCGCAAGAGCTCAAGAAATAACCGCACCGCTTGGTCGCCTCGCCCGGAACATCGCTCGGGGCGGGGCGTTCGGGCGGCATGAGCGTGACCCTGACCCCGCCGACCGGTTCCCCGGGCGAGCCTGACGCCGCGCCCGAAGCGGCGGCGGACGCCTGCGTGCTGACCCGTCACGCCCCGCTCCGGCGGGTGATCATGCTCGTCAATCCGCTGTCGGGCGGCGTCGGGCAGGGCGCCGCCGAGGAAGCCGCCGCCATCCTTGGCCGCTACGCCTGCGAGGCTTCGGTGGTCTCGCTGGAGCCCGGCCAGTTCGACGCCCAGATCGAGGCCGCGCTGGAGGCCCGTCCCGACGTCCTGTTCGTGTTGGCAGGAGACGGCACGGCCGGCACGATCGCCTCCCGCGTCGGCCCCTCCGGCCCCCTGGTCGCCCCCCTGCCGGGCGGCACCATGAACATGCTGCCCAGGGCGCTCTACGGCACCGCCGACTGGAAGGCCGCCCTCAAGGTCGCGCTCGAGCAAGGCGCCCCCCAGCAGGTCGCCGGCGGCGAGGTGTCCGACGGCGACACCGTGCGGGCCTTCTACTGCGCCGCCATCTTCGGCTCTCCGGCCCTGTGGGCCCCCGCGCGGGAAGCGATGCGGGTCGGCAAGCTCGGCCTGGCCTGGGCCTATGCGCGCCGCGCCCTGAAGCGCGCCTTCACCGGCCAGATGCGCTTCGTCCTCGACGACCGGCCCGCTCGCCGCGCCGAGGCGCTCGTGCTGATCAGCCCGATGATCTCCCGCGCCATGGAGGAAGACACCGGGCTGGAAGCCGCGGCCATGAACCCCGCCGATGCGGTGCAGGCCTTCCGGCTCGCCGCCCACGCCGTCCTCGACGACTGGCGCCAGGATCCCGCCGTCACCACCCACGCCACGCGCCGCGTCGAGCTGCGCGCCCGCTCACGCATCCCGGCGGTGATCGACGGCGAGCCCATGCTGCTGCACCACACGGCCAGGGTGCGCTTTCTGCCCCACGCCTTCCGCGCCCTCGCGCCGCTTCCTCCGGCGGCGGAGGACAGCATCTAGTGGGGCGTATTCTCCAGTTCTCCGACGTGCATTTCGGCCGCGAACACCGGCGCGCCTGCGCCGCCGCTCTCGAATATGCGCACGCCGCTCCGTCCGACCTCGTGCTCATCACCGGCGACGTCACCCAGAAGGGCCTGCCCAACGAGTTCGACGCCGCGGGGGCGTGGATCCGGGACATGCCCGAGCCGACCTTCGTCATCGTCGGCAATCACGACGTGCCCTACTGGAGCCTGACGGCGCGGCTGTTCCATCCCTGGCGGGCCTTCGAGCGCGCCATCGGCCACCCGGCCCACGACCACCAGTTCCTGTCCGAGGCGGTGATGGTGCGCGGCGTGGTCACGGCGCGCGGCTGGCAGGCCCGGTTGAACTGGTCCAAGGGGGTCATCGACCTGGCCCAGACCCGCAAGGCCGCCGAGGCGCTGCGTCAGGCTCCCCCGGGCGCCCTGCGCATCCTCGCCTGCCACCACCCCCTCGTCGAGATGATCGGCACGCCGATGACCGGCGACGTCAAGCGCGGCGACGAGGCGGCCCTCATCTTCGCGGAGGCCGGGGTCGATCTGGTCGCCACGGGTCATGTCCACGTGCCCTTCGCCCTCCCCATCCGGCTTGGGGACCACTGCTCCTATGCGGTCGGCTGCGGGACCCTGTCGCATCGCGAGCGCGGCGCGCCGCCCAGCTTCAACCAGATCGACTGGGACGCCCACGAGATCGTCGTCACCGCCGTGGCCTGGACCGGCGACCGCTTCGAGCCGGGCCAGCAGTGGCGTCTGCCGCGCCGCCAGGACACTCGCCGCCGCTCGACGGCGCCGGACCCCGCTGTCCCCGGCGAGCGCGAACAGGCCGTCAGCTGAGGCCACGAAAAAAGGGCCGCGGGTGACCGCGGCCCTCTCTCGTTTCAAGGCTTCCCGCCTAGATCCTTGTGCCTCGTCGCCCCTGGAAGAAATGGACGACCAGCAGGATCAGGAAGATGACGAACAGCACATAGGCGATGTTCATCGACAGGCCGGCCACGCCGCCCGCGCCGAGGGCGCCCGCGACAATGGCCAGTACGAGGAAGATCAGTGCCCAGCGAAGCATGAGCGGACTCCCGGATGGTTGATCCAAAGGAGCGGCTGCAGTTCGCCGCGCCTGAAAATCAAACGTCCCCGGTCCGCTCGCGTTCCTCTCAGCGGCGACGGCGAGCGTGCGATTTCTCGGTGAAGGCCGCCGCCACCATGGTCGCCAGCGCCGGGTTGCGCAGGAAGATCCAGCCGCCGGCCAGGGCCGCCGCCGTACCCAGCAGGGGCCGCTGGCGGAACAGCATATAGGCCCGCTCGCCGAGGCCCATGGGCGCCTCGTCCTCGACCTCTTCCTCGGCCGCGTCGCGGCGCAGGAAGACCATGACCACGATCAGGGCGACGAGGGCGAACACCAGCATCGTCACCGCTGCGGCGGCCAGGGGAACCAGGACCAGGCACAGGGCGAAGAAGATGGTCGCCCCCAGCGCCAGCACGGCGACGAGGGCCGCGGCCGCGGCCACGGCCGCCGCGACGGCCTTCTTCGCCAGTTTGCCGGCCAGCCCTCCGCCCCGCATCAGCGACGACGGCCGGCGAGCAGCAGGCCCAGCACGACGCCGACCCCGAGAGCGATGGCGGTCGATTGCATCGGCCGCTCCTGAACGCGCTCGGTCAGGTAGCGCTGCGCCTCGTCGAAGCGCTCCGAGGCCTCGTCATAGTATTCGCGGCCGCGCACCCGGGCCGTGTCGTAATAGCCGCGGGCGCGCTCGCGCAGAACCTCGGACTGCTCGCGCAGGCGGGCCTCGGTTTCGGCGGCCTTGGCCCGCAGGCGGGTCTCGGCCTCCGAGGCCTTCTCGCGCAGGCGAGCCTTCTCCTCGGCCCCCAGGGTCTTGAGGTCGTCCTTGAGGGTGTTGATGTCGTTCT
>JAEZIH010000091.1 GCA_023416055.1 Pseudomonadota bacterium
GACGAGCACCGTCATGATCTTCTCGAACAGCGGGTAACGGTTGAACCAGACGAGGACCAGGCCGAGCACGCCGAGGATCATGGCCCAGGCCTTGAGGTCCAGCGCCAATGGCGTTCCGTCCAGCAGCGCCGCCACCGGCAGGGCCGAGGCGGTCATGGCCGTGGCACCGTAGACGAAGCCCCAGATCACCACATAGAGGCCGAAATAGACGCTGGCCCAGTTGAGCCGGCCGCCGAACCAGCCGGGGCCGAGGCTGGACCAGCCCTCGAAGATGGTCCGCCCCGAGGCCAGCGACCAGCGCCCCACGGCCTCGGCCAGCGAGATCTTGAGCAGGGTTCCGACCACCGCCGCCCACAGCAGGGCGTAGCCGAACTTCGACCCGGCCACGAGGGTGGCGACGAGGTCGCCGGCCCCCACGCCGGTGGCGGCGGCGACGAGGCCGGGGCCGATCAGCCGCCAGCGGGCGCCGGGGGGCGGGGTCGTGGGCGCGGAGTCGTCGTGGTCTTCGGTCATGCGTCCCCCTCCGGACGCAGAGGAGCCGGTTCGCGGGCGAGGCGCAAGCATGCCCTCCCGCAACCCCTCCCCCATCCTTCGCCTCCGGCTCCGGATGGTCCCCCTCCCCATCGCTGCGCGACGGGGAGGAGACGGTGAATGTCGCCTCGGCTAGAGCTGGGCCATGACCGCCCTGCCGCCGAACGAGATCCTGATGCTGCTGGCCGCCCTGACGGCGACGGGCTTGTTCGGCGGCCTGATCGCCGGGCTGTTCGGGGTCGGCGGCGGGACGGTGATCGTGCCGGCGGTGTTCTACGCCTTCGAGGTGCTGGGCGTCGGCGGCGAGAGCAATCTGCACGTCGCCATCGGCACCTCGCTGCTGACCATCGTCGCGACCTCCTGGCGGTCGCTGAGGGCCCACCGGGCCCACGGAGCTGTCGATGAGACCGTGCTGAAGACGTGGACGCCGTGGGTCGGCGCGGGCGCCGTCGTCGGCGCAGCCGTCGCCGGGGTGACTTCGATGGCCGGGCTGGCGCTGGTCTACGGCGTCTGCCTGGCGGCGGTGGCGGCGCAGATGGGACTGATGCGCGAGGGCTGGTCGCCGTGGAGCGCCCTGCCGACGGGCTGGGGCCGGCGTGGGCTGGGCACGGCCATCGGCGGGTTGTCGGCCATGATGGGCATCGGCGGCGGCAGCTTCGGCGGCATGCTGCTGACCCTGTGCGGGCGGCCGATCCACCAGGCGGTGGCGACGGCGTCCGGTTTCGGCGTGGCCATCGGCACGGCGGCGACGCTGGGCTTCGTCGTCTTCGGCTGGGAGGCGGCGGGACGGCCGCCGCTGTCGCTGGGCTACGTCAACGTACCCGGCGCGGTGGTGATGGCGGTGCTGACCACGGCGGTCGCGCCCTGGGGCGCCAGGCTGGCGCACCGGCTGGACCGGAAGGTGCTGCGCCGGGCGTTCGCGGTCTACCTGCTGATCACCGCGGCGCTGGTGGTGGTGAAGGCGGTCTGAGCCCCTAGGGACGCAGCGTCAGGCCCGAGGGCGTTGCGCTGAACGCCGAGAGGCGGCCGAGATAGCTCATGCCCAGCAGGCTGTGCGGCAGGCCGGCCTCGACGACGAGGGCGTCGACGGCCTCCACGCTCGCGCCGGCCACCGCGACCGAGCGCAGGCGGACGGGGGCGGCGCGGACCGCGCCCGAGGCGGTGGCGACCTGCGCTGTGAAATCGTCGGCGGACAGGTTGAGCCCCAGGCGAGCGGCGTCGTCGCGGGTCAGGGCCACCAGGCTGGCGCCGGTGTCGACCATCAGGCGGACGTCCTGGCCGTCGATGCGGGCCTCGGCCCAGTAGTGGCCATCGGAGGCGCGCAGCACCTGGGCCGGTTCGCCGCTGGCGGGGGCGTGCACGGGCACCGCCGCCTGGGCCTGGCTGCGCAGGCCAGCCTTGTCCATCCACCAGGCGGTGGTCAGGGCCGAGGCGACGGCGTGGGCCAGGACGGCCGCGGAGGACAGGTCGAACCGCATGCCCCCTTGTCCCACGGGCGTCTTGGGATGCGGTGAAGAGGGATGGTTGGCGGGGGGTTAAGGGGGATGGTAAGGGAGTAGGCAATAGGCAGTAGGCAATAGAGGGCGCACGGGTGCCTCCCGCGGGCCCCTCCCTACTGCCTACTGCCTACTGCCTACTGCCCCGACTGCCGCTGCTTCCGCTCCGGCAGCTCCGCCATGATCCTCGCCCGCTCCGCATCCGACAGCCGGGACCATCCGGCGATTTCTGTCAGGGTGCGGAAGCAGCCGAGGCACAGGCCGGAGGCGCCGTCGACGACGCAGACCTTGACGCAGGGCGTGGCGATCGAACGCGGCGGGCCGGAGGGCGCGGACATGGCTCCTGCCTAGCGGCTTCCGGGCGGCGGGGGAATTGTCGCGGGCGGCGGATTGCGGCACTGCTGGCCGATGAGCCTGATCCAGACAGAACGACGCGGCGCGGTCGAGATATGGACCCTGTCGCGGCCCGACCGCCTCAACGCCCTGCCCGACCTGGAGGACGGGGCCGCCTTCGCCGCCGCCTGCGAGGCGGTCAACGCCGACGCGGGAGTACGCTGCGTGGTGATCACCGGAGCGGGCCGGGCCTTCTCGGCCGGCGGCGACCTGAAGGCCATGCGCGACCGCCGCGACCTGTTCGCCGGCTCGGGCGCCGATATCCGCGAGCGGTACCGCCGCGTGGTGCACCGGATCGTGCGCTCGCTCTACGGGCTGGAGGTTCCACTGGTGGCGGCGGTGAACGGGCCGGCCATGGGGCTGGGCTGCGACATCGCCGGCCTGGCCGACATCCGCATCGCCTCGGAGGCGGCCTCGTTCGGCGTGCCCTTCCTCAAGCTCGGCATCCTGCCCGGCGACGGCGGGGCGTGGCTGATGCCGCGCAACATCGGCTATGCGCGGGCCGCCGAGATGCTGTTCACCAGCCGGACGCTGGACGCGGCCACGGCGCTGGAGTGGGGACTGGTCAACCGGGTCGTCGCCGCCGACCGGCTGCTGGACGAGGCGTTGGCCACGGCGTCCGAAATCGCCGCCCAGGCGCCCCACGCCCTGCGCATGACCAAGTCCCTGCTGCGTCAGGGCCGCGACGCCACCTTCGACCAGATCCTCGAGGCCACCGCCGCCATGCAGGCCCTGGCCCACCTGACCGACGACCACGCCGAGGGCGTGGCCGCGGTGCTGGAGAAGCGAGCGCCGGGGTTCAGCGGGCGGTAGGGGCAGCAGGCAGCAGGCAGCAGGCAGCAGGCAGCAGGCAGCAGGGTCAGGTTGGCGCCCGCCGCGACGTCAAGCTCGAACGCCCGGCTGCCTGCTGCCTGTTGCCTGCTGCCTGTTGCCTGCTGCCTGTCTTCCTAGCCTCGCTGCGGCGCCTGCATGGCCCGGTCGGGGGTCACGCCCGAAGCGGCGGCGCGCGGGGCGCCGGCCTTCTCGCCGGGCTTCATGAACTTGACCAGGACGCGCTGGCCGATCAGCAGCGGCGCGTCGTCGGCGGTGACCACCACCTCGACCACCCGCTCGTCGGTGCGCTGGGACGGATCCTCGGAGGCCAGCTTGCGGGCGCCGAACAGGGGGGCGCGGCGCAGGACGCGGCCGACGTAAACCCTGGACTGGTCGACCTCGGACACCAGTTCGACCTCCTGGCCCTCGCGGACGTTGGGGATGTCGGCCTCGACGATCTCGGCGCGGACGATGCGCTGGGTGTCGGGCTCGAGGTCGAACATGTTGGACACGTTCAGGGTCGAGGCGCCGGCGCCGGGGTTGGCGTAGCGGCGCACGATGCGGCCGTCCATCGGCGCGCGGATCACCGTCAGTTCGAGGTTGTAGGCGGCCTCGTTGAGGCGGGCGCGGGCAGTTTGAACGGCGGCCTGCTGCGAGGCCAGGCGGGCCTCGGCCGTGGCGATGGTGTCGCGCGCCTCGTCCATGCGGGCGGCGGCGACGAAGTTGGTCTCGACCAGACGGGCGAGGCGGTCGTGCTCGCGCTTCGCGCTGTTGATGTCGACCTGGATGGCGCGCAGCTGGCTTTCGGCCTGGGCCACCTCGGCCTGGGCGCGCTGCAGGGCCAGACGCGGCTCGTCGTCCTCCTGGCGGGCGAGGATCTGGCCGGCGGTGACGCGGTCGCCTTCCTGGACGTAGACGGCCTTGACCACCCCGCCGCGGCGCGCGGCGACCTGGATGATGCCGCCCTCAACGTCGGCCTTGCCGTTGGCGATGGCGGCGTAGGGGCTTTCGATCTTCTCGGAGGCGGCCTTCTCGCGCTCGGCTTTCTTGGCCGCCGCGCCCTGCTGCATGAACATGAAGCCGACGACGACCGCGAGGATCACCGCCAGGCCGATCCAGAGCCACTTGTTCTTGAGGAAGCGGGGCATTTTCGTGGGTCCTTGAGGAGCGTCTTAGTGCGAGCCGAGGGTGGCGTTGGGGTCGGGGGTGCGGCGCTGGTCGTCGAGAATGCGGCCATCCTCGATGTGAATGACCCGGTCGGCCCACGCCTCGAGGCGGGGGTCGTGGGTCACGCAGACGACGGCGGCGCCGTGTTCGGTGGCCGCCCGGCGCAGCAGGCGGATGACGACCTGGCCGTTCTGGCCGTCGAGGGCCGAGGTCGGCTCGTCGGCGAACAGCAGGGCGGGATTCTTGGCCAGGGCGCGGGCGATCGCGATGCGCTGCTTCTCGCCGCCGGACAGGGAGTCGGGCTTCTGGTTGAGGCGGGCGCCGAGGCCGACCTCCTCGAGCGCGGCGATGGCGCGGCGGCGGGCCTCGTCCTTGGGCACGCCCTGGTACTTCAGCACGGTCATGACCTGCTGGGTCGCGGTCAGGGCCGGGAACAGGTTGAAGCCCTGGAAGATGAAGCCGCAGTGGTCGAGGCGGAAG
>JAEZIH010000092.1 GCA_023416055.1 Pseudomonadota bacterium
TGCCGCTGCTCCGGCCCCGGCCGAAGCCACCGCCGCCGCGCCCGCCGACGCCGCCGCCGCGCCCGCGGCGACCACTGAAGCGGCTCCGGCCGCCGACGCCCCGGAACAGGTCGGCGGCGAAAGCCACGGCAAGCTGACGCCTGCGCGCATGTTCATGGACGCGGACATCGTCGTTCAGGTCGTCATGATCGGCCTGCTGCTCGCCTCGGTGTTCACCTGGGTGATCCTGCTGATCAAGCTGTTCGAGTTCGGCGCCCTGAACCGCGCCACCGACCGCTTCCTCGAGTCGTTCCGTCAGACCCGCACCATCGCCGACATGCGCCGCGTGGCCACGTCGGACGAGTTCGAAGGCAACCCGCTGGCCGACATGGCCGCCGCGGCCACCGACGAAGTCGAGCTGTCGCGTCAGGCTGGCCTCTCGGTCACCGGCGATCACCGCGACTCGGCGCTGATGCGCGCCCAGGCCGCCGTCTCGGCCGTTCAGGCCGGTCTGGCCAAGCGCCTGTCGGGCGGTCAGCAGTTCATGGCCTCGGTCGGTTCGACCGCTCCGTTCATCGGTCTGTTCGGTACGGTGTACGGCGTCATGAACTCGTTCATCGGCATCGCCAACACCAACACGACCAACCTGGCCGTCGTCGCCCCGGGTATCGCCGAGGCCCTGCTGGCCACCGGTATCGGTCTGTTCGCCGCTATCCCGGCGGTTATCTTCTACAACTACTTCAACACCCGTATCGCGGCCTACGGCACCCGTTCGGACGGCTTCAACGCCGAGCTGATGAACGCCGTGTCGCGTAACCTCGACAAGGGGGCGTAAGCAGCATGGCCGCCAAACTTTCCGGTGGCGGCGGCGGCAAGTACGCCATCGAGCAGAACAGCGAGATCAACGTCACGCCGTTCGTGGACATCATGCTTGTCCTGCTCATCATCTTCATGGTGGCGGCCCCGCTTGCCACCGTGAACGTTGAGGTGAAACTGCCGGTCGCGGTCGCGCCGATGCAGCAAAATCCCCCGAAGCCGTTCTACGTCTCCATCCAGGCCAGTTCGCGGGTCTACATCGGGGACAACGAGGTCGACATCGATGGCGTCGGCGCGGAACTGCTCGATCTGATCGGCAACAAGACGCCGTCGGACGAGCGGATCTTCATCCGCGCTGACCAGACGACCCGGTACGGCGACTTCATGCAGGTCATGAACTCGCTGCAGGACAGTGGTTTCTACAGCGTCGCCCTGGTCGGCGAAGACCAGTCGGCAGCACAGTAGGAGCGGTGAGAACATGACAGACGTCGAATATCATCGCAGCCGCTACGACCCGCCGAAGGCGAAGGGCATTCTCGGGGTTCCCCCGCACGTGTTCATCGCCTCGCTGGTGGTGGTCTGCCTGTTCTTCGCCCTGCTGGCGTACTACTTCATCAACGCCCAGTTCAAACTGCGCGAGGTGAACTACTCGGACGACGCCGTCGAGGTCGAACTCATCGAGCCGATCCCGCCGCCGCCGCCGCCCCCGCCGCCCCCGCCGCCGCCGCCGGAAACGGCGCCGCCGCCGAAGCTGCAGGTGCGCGTCCCGGCTCCGGTTCCGACGCAGATCCCGGTTCCGCCTCTGCCGGTGCCGCCGACTCCGAAGGAAGACCGGATCGCCTCGACCATCCCGCCGGGCCGCATCGACGGGCCGGTCGAGATCCCGCTGCCGCCGCCTCCGCCGCGTCCGCCGGAAATCAATAACGTGACCTGGCAACGCCAGCCTGCCCCGGAATTCCCGGAACGGGCCGCCAGCCGCGGGATTGAACGTGGCACGGTCGAGATGGTCTGCACCGTCGCCCCGAACGGTTCCGCCCAGAACTGCTCGGTGGTTTCGGAAGACCCTGCCGGCGCCGGTTTCGGCCAGGCCGCTCTCCGGTCGATGTCCCGGGCGCGGTTCTCGCCCCGGACCGTCGACGGGGTCGCGGAAGGCGGGCGCGCCCGCTTCCGGGTCCAGTTCCGCCTCGCCGACTAGGCCTGTCGGATCTACAGAACGAGACGCCCCGGCTTCACCGCCGGGGCGTTTTCGCTTGCGCGGGAGCGATCAGGCATGGTCGCACGTTGTGTCGCCAACCGAACGGAGCTTCACCCCATGAACCGAACCCTGACCGCCGTCCTCGCCGCCGCCAGCGCCCTGACGCTGGCCGCCTGCGCCTACAACGAGACTCTCGGGCGCAGTCAGTTCCTGCTCGTTGACGACGCGGCGCTGACGCAGCAGTCCGAGGCGGCCTGGGCCGAGGCCCTGCGCACCCAACCGACCTCCAACGACGCCAACGCCAGCGCCCGCATCCGCCGCGTCGGCGCCCGGGTTGTCGAGGCCGCCGGCCTTTCGGGCCGCAGCTGGGACTACGCCGTCTTCGTCAGCCAGAGCCCCAACGCCTTCGTTCTGCCTTCGGGCAAGATCGGTGTGACCACGGGCCTGCTGTCCCTGGTGCAGAATGACGACCAGCTGGCAGCCGTCCTGGGCCACGAGGTCGGACACGTCGTGGCCCGCCACGCCGCCGAGCGGTACTCTTCCAACGCCGCCACCAGCCTGGTGCTCAGCGGGGTGCAGAGCGCGGCGGGGGACTACGCCCAGGCGGCGGGGGCGATCGGCGGTCTGGGCGCCCAGCTGGGCGTGCTGCTGCCCTTCTCGCGCACGCACGAGCTGGAGGCGGACCGTCTGGGCGTCGATTACCTGCAGCGCGCCGGCTACCGCCCGTCCGAGGCTATCTCCCTGTGGCGGCTGATGTCGCAGCAGCGTCAGGGCTCCACGCCGGAGTTCGCCTCCACCCACCCGTCCGACGCCAGCCGGATCGCGGCGCTGGAGGAGTACATCCGCAGCCGGGGCTGGGCCTAGGCGGTGGCCAGTAGCCACTAGCGAGTAGCCGATAGGCAGTAGGCAGTAGGCAGTAGGCAGCAGGCAGTAGGTGGATCGGCGGACGGAGATCGGTCGCGGTCTCATGTGGAGCCGTCCCTGCTGCCTACTGCCTACCTGCCAACTGCCTTCGTGAATCCCCCTTGCTCCCGCGCCCCGACGCAGCTAGACACCCCGCTCGCGCGGATACGTGCAGCCTTAGCTCAGCTGGTTAGAGCGCCGGTTTGTGGAGCCGGAGGTCCTCAGTTCGATCCTGAGAGGCTGTACCATCCCCGCCCGCAAGGGAGGGGGTATCAGACGACCGCAGCGTCGCCCGCATGGGACCCCGCACAGCACCGGCGCCTCGAGGCGCAGCGCGCCGCGCTGCGCAGGACCTGCCGGCGCGCCTGCCTGCTGTGCGGAGATCGATCTCTGGGCTGCCACCTGTCTGCACGCGCGCGAGGTCGACGCGGTGCCGGCTCTATGCGGACGGCGTTCCTTTCCGCGCCCGGCGCCGCCCTTTCGGAGGCGTTCCTCCGGCCTGGGGACGGACGGACCCCGCTGCCGTTTCCGCGTCTGTTCCTGCTGGCGCGGCGGCGCTGAGCGGGCTGCGGCGGCGCAGATGGGTGAGCGGCCTGTCCAGACCGTCGAGGGTCTGTCGGGTGACGCGGTAGCCAGCATCCACAGCGGGATCGTAGGCCTTCCAGTCGCGGATATCGATGCCGTCCGGCCGGGGCTGGATCAGCAGGTCGGTGGCGGCGCGCGAGCTCTCCAGATCGGCGTCCGTGGTCAGGGTGGCGGAACGCATCAGGATCGAGACGATCGGCGGTCCCCGGCGCCAGGCCCCGGTGGCGATCAGCCGCCAGATCGAAGGCGGATGCTGGATCATGTGCGGATCGACGCCGCGCGCCTCGGACATGTCGATGCCGATCACCGGCCCCGAGGTCATGTTGCGCATCACCTCGGCCGGCAGGTTCTTCAGCACGGCGCCGTCAACCAGCACCTGGTCGTCGATGACCACCGGGGGCAGGATCCCCGGAATGGCGATCGAGGCGCGCATGGCCCGGCGCATCAGGCCGCGCCGGTGCACCTCCAGCTTGCCGCTGGTCAGGTTGGTCGAGGCGGCGAAGAAGGGGCGGTGCAGATCGGCCAGGTCGATGTCGCCGTAGGCCTCCTCGAGCAGGCGGTCGACCTTGCGGGCGCGGGTCATGGCCAGCATGGGGAAGGTGATGTCGGACAGGGGATCGCTGGTCACGAAGGCGCGGCGGATGCGGGCCTCGAGTTCCTCCAGGGACCAGTTCAGGGCCGGGCCGGCGGCGATCACCGCGCCCATGGACGCCCCGCCCACGAAGTCGATCGGCACGCCCGCCTCGCTCAGGGCGCGGAGGGCCCCAATATGGGCGTAGGCCCGGGCCCCGCCGCCTGACATGACCACGCCCACCGCCGAGCCGGTGATGACGCGGCCCATGCGTTCGGCGTCGGCCTGATCTCCTTCCACCGCCTGGAACCAGCGGCCGGGGCTGATGGCGTCCAGCCAGACGCCGGTGTTCGCCGGCCGGGCCATGCGCGGGTCACGCAGCAGGATCAGGTCGGTGCGGCGCTGCGCGTCCAGCACGCCGGCGTGGGGCAGGGGACGGTTCGGCGGGGCCATAAGGCCGGCGCCCACCACGAACACCCGGTCGACCTGGCGGGCGCACAGGGCGGCCCAGGCGGGTTCGTCCATCTCGGCTACGTAGAGGACGTAGTCGTGGGCGTCCTCCACCCGGCTGAACCATTCGACGGCCGAGGACAGGGCGGACTGGTCGATGACCTGGCAGGTGAAGCCGTCGGCCTCGATGGCGGCGGCAATGCGCTCCACGAAGGCGCGGATGGGGCGCGGGCGCGCCGAGATGAAGCCGAACACGCTGGGCTCGCCGCCGCCCGAGCGGCGGTCGCGCGCGCGCTGTATCATCAGGCGGGACAGCTCCACCATCAGGTCGGGCTCGGTGCGGGCGGCCTCGAAGAAGGCGTCGCGGGGCAGGGCGAGGATCTCGGAGTCGCGCAGGGCCACCACGTCGGCGGTGTGCGTCGTGCCGGCCAGCATGGCCATCTCGCCGGCCGGCTCGCCGGGCCGGATGACGCCCACGAACTGGGGCGGGCGGTCCTCGTCCGGATCGCGGCGGAACACCCCGAGCCGGCCGGAGCGCAGCAGGTAGAGGGTGTCGGCGGCGTCCCCCTCGGCGAACAGGGTCTCGCCCCCGGTCAGGGCGAACCAGCTGGCGCACGTGTTCTTGCCGCCCTCGAACATGCGGTGCAGGGCGTCTTCCAGTCGGTCGGAGCGGGAAGGGGGCATGAGGCCTCGACGGGCAGTAGGCAGTAGGCAGTAGGCAGTAGGCAGTAGGTTAGACCAGCTTGGCGGCAGCTCGTGAAGATCGGGAGGCAAAGGGTTCTATTGCCTACTGCCCACTGCCTACTGCCTGATGGCTACCAGGCTCCCAACTCCCTCAGCTCGCGGACGAGTTCGGGCGGCAGATCTGTGGCGCCGGCGGAGGTCAGGTCGGCGGGACAGTCGCGGTGCTCGAAATAGCGCCAGCCCTGGAAGGGGCGGCGGGCGAGCGGGGCGGTGCGGATGACCGTGGATTCCAGTCTGATCTCGCAGCGGCTGGCCTTGCCTTCGCCGACGGTGGTGATGTCGAGGATGGGCTGGCGGCACAGGACGGAGCCCTTGATCACCCAGTACAGCGAACCGCCGTCCTCGATCTCGGCGGCCCGCTTGGGGGTCGTGCGGGTGTGCACGATGCGCCAGTCGCTGCGGGCGGCGTTGCGCTCCAGCGTCTCGACGTCGGAGACGCCGACGCACAGCTTGATCATGTGGAGAGGCATGGTCCGCGCTTAACACCGGAATTCCGGCGGCGTCACGGCGACATTTTCGTTCGGCGCTGGCAGGATCGCCGCATGGACCTGGATCGCCGCCAGATCGTCGCCGCCGGCCTCGGCCTCGCCGCCGTCACGGTCGCCGCGCCCGCCATTGGAGAGACGCCCATGTACGGACTGATCGGCCGAATGAAGGCCGTCGCCGGCCAGCGCGATGCGCTTGCCGCCATCCTGCTGGAGGGAACCGGCGAGATGCCGGGCTGCCTTAGCTACATCGTCGCGCGGGACCCGGCCGACGCCGACGCGCTGTGGATCACCGAGGTGTGGGACAGCCAGGAGAGCCACCGCGCCTCGCTGCAGCTGCCCGCGGTGCAGGCTGCGATCGCAAGGGGCCGGCCGCTGATCGCCGGCTTCGACAGCCAGGTGGAGACGGAGCCGCTGGGCGGCGTCGGCCTGCCCTAGGCGTCCGCCGGCTTCACGACCGCCAGCACCGTTCCCTCGCCGACCTGGTCGCCGACGCCGACGGAGACGCTCTCGACCACGCCGTCGAAGGGGGCGACGAGAGCGTGCTCCATCTTCATGGCTTCCAGCACCACCACCGGCGCGCCCTTGGCCACCGTGTCGCCGGCGGCGGCGGGGGCGGCGACGATCTTGCCGGGCATGGGGGCGCGGAGGGAGCCGTCCGAGGCCGGACCGGCGGCGCCTTCGGCCTGGTGGGTCGCGGGTTCGAAGGTCCAGGCCTGGCCGTCGTGGAACAGCACAGGCTCGTCGACCACGCGGCCCAGCTCCTGCTCCGGCTTGCCGTCGCGCATCAGGGTGACGCCGCCGGTCAGGACGTAGGCCTCGACGGTCGTGTCCTCCAGGTCGACGGACCAGGTGCTGCCGTGCACGCCGGGCGTCGGCCGGCCCTCGATCAGGGCGCCGTTGAGCCGGGCCTGATGCGGGGCGGGGCGGGCGCCGTTCATGCGGAAGCCGTAGAGGCCCGTCGCGGTCGGGGCCCAGGGCTCGCCGCCGCGGCCGGGACGGTCGGAGGGGCGCACCCATTCCTCGTCATGGTGGGCCTCGGACGCGAGGATGGCCAAGGCGGCGGCGCGGATCTCGGCGGGCGGCTCGATCGCGGTCAGCGCCGTCTCCTCGGCGGCGATGAAGCCGGTGTCGACGTCGCCGGCGACGAAGCGCGGGTGTTCGAGGCAGCGCTTGAGGAAGGCCGAATTGGCCTTGACCGGCCACACCTCGACCTGGCCGCAGGCCTCGGCCAGCTGCGCCGCCGCGGTCTCGCGGGTGTCGGCGTGGACGATCAGCTTGGCGATCATCGGGTCATAGAACTGGCTGACCTCGCTATCCCAGGTCACCCCGGTGTCGACGCGGATGTCCTCGGGCAGGCGGATGTGCTCCAGCGTGCCGATGGAGGGCAGGAAGCCGTTGGCGGGGTCCTCTGCGTAGAGGCGCGCCTCCATGGCCCAGCCGTTAAGGGGGATGTCGTCCTGCTTGAGCGGAATCGCCTCGCCGGCGGCGACGCGCAGCTGCCACTCGACGAGGTCGACGCCGGTGATGGCCTCGGTGACCGGGTGCTCGACCTGCAGCCGGGTGTTCATCTCCATGAACCAGATGCGGTCGGCCTTCAGCTCCTCGGAGGCGTCGGCGATGAATTCGATGGTGCCGGCGCCGACGTAGTTCACCGCCTTGGCCGCGCGCACGGCAGCGGCGGTGACGGCCGCGCGGGTGGCGGCGTCCATGCCGGGGGCGGGCGCCTCCTCGATGACCTTCTGGTGGCGGCGCTGCAGCGAGCAGTCGCGCTCGTGCAGATGGACGACCTGGCCGTGGCTGTCCCCGAACACTTGCACTTCGATGTGGCGCGGCCGGGTGATGTATTTCTCGATCAGGACGCGCGGGTCGCCGAAGGAGGACTGGCCCTCGCGCTGGGCCGAGGCGAGGCCGTCGGCGAAATCCTCGGGCCGGTCGACCTTCTTCATGCCCTTGCCGCCACCGCCGGCGACGGCCTTGATCAGCACCGGATAGCCGATGGCGTCGGCCTCCGTGCGCAGGCGCTCGGCGGACTGGTCGTCGCCGAGATAGCCGGGGGTGACGGGCACGCCGGCCTCGATCATCAGGGCCTTGGCGGCGTCCTTCAGGCCCATGGCGCGGATGGCCGCCGGCGGCGGGCCGATCCAGACGAGGCCCGCGGCCATGACCGCTTCCGCGAAGTCGGCGTTTTCTGACAGGAAGCCGTAGCAGGGGTGGATGGCCTCGGCGCCGGTCTGTTTGGCGGCGGCGAGCACCTTGTCTGCGTCGAGGTAGGATTCCCGGGCCAGCGCCGGGCCGATCAGCACGGCCTCGTCGGCCTCGCGCACGTGCAGGGCGTCGGCGTCGGCTTCCGAATAGACGGCGATGGTGCGCAGGCCCATGCGGCGGGCGGTGCGGAACACGCGGCAGGCGATCTCGCCGCGATTGGCGACCAGGACGGATTTGAACATGGGGCGGTTCTAGTGGGGCGAGAGGCGAGGGGCTAGGGGGGAGGGCGGCAGCGGGCGGCGGGCGTGCGTCATCCTCGTCCGGGGCCGGGGGCCGCGGAAGGTGGGGAGGGTGCGGGACAGCCGGGCTCGCCCGGTTGCAGTGAGTGTACCGTTTCGACGAGACGAACTGTCCCGCGCGGTCGTTGGACGCTCGCCCCGCCGGCTGGCGGCCCTTCTCGGGCCTCACCGGCGTTTCCGCCGCCCCGTTGCCGGGGAGGACGGAAGGCGGAACTTGCTGACGGTCTCGACAGGAGCGGTTCCGGCCACAGGCGCGCGGCGAGCAAGGGACGCCATCCATCGACGTCCGCGAGGACCCCCGGACTCTCCTCCGCCCGGGCTTCATCGCTCGACCACAGCCCGCCGTCATCGAGGAACGT
>JAEZIH010000116.1 GCA_023416055.1 Pseudomonadota bacterium
AGTCGACCCTGCTCAGCCTGCTGCCGCGGTTCTACGACGTCACCGGCGGGGCGGTGACCGTCAACGGGCAGGACATCCGCACCCTCCGGCTCCACGACCTGCGCGAGCGCATCGCCCTGGTGACCCAGGAGCCCTTCCTGTTCGACGACACCATCGCCGCCAACATCGCCTATGGCCGCCCGGGCGCCTCCCAGGCCGAGATCGAGGCCGCCGCCGCCGCCGCCGCCGCCCACGACTTTATCGCCGCCCTGCCCGAGGGTTACGCCACCCGCGCCGGCGAGGCTGGCCTGCGCCTGTCCGGCGGCCAGCGCCAGCGCATCGCCATCGCCCGCGCCTTCCTCAAGGACGCCCCCATCCTGCTGCTCGACGAGGCCACCTCGGCCCTCGACACTGAGAGCGAGGCGCTGGTCCAGGCCGCCCTCGAACGCCTGATGGAAGGCCGCGCCACCCTGATGATCGCCCACCGCCTGTCGACCGTCCGCAACGCCGACCGCATCTATGTGCTCCAGGCCGGCCGGGTCGTCGAACAGGGGCCTCATGCCGACCTGGTCCACAAGGGCGGCCTCTATGCCCGACTGGCCCGACAGCAGTCGCTGGACGGCGAACCGGCGGCGGCGGGCGCATGAGGCCGCTGCGCAATCCCGTCATCCAGCGCGTCCTGGCGGCGCTGCTCGTCGGCTGGATGCGCTTCTGCTTCGCCACCACGCGCTGGACCCACGTCAACCAGGAGATCGCCGAGGGCGTCTGGAAGGAGGGCGGCGGCGTGCTGTGCGCCTTCTGGCACTCCCGCATCTCACTCGCGCCCGCCTGCTGGCCGATGGACAGGGCCACGCCGGCCAAGGCTCTCGTCTCGCTCAGCCCCGACGGCCAGTTCATCGCCCGCGCCATCGCCGCCCTCGGCTTCCCGGCCATCCGCGGTTCGTCCAGCAACAAGCAGAAGCGCGACCGCGACAAGGGCAGCTCGCAGGCCCTGCGGGACGGCCTCAAACAGCTGCAGACCGGCGCCCTCGGCATCACCCCCGACGGTCCGCGGGGCCCGGCCCGGACGATGGCCGACGGCCTGCCGCTGATGGCCCGGATGTCCGGCGCTCCGGTGCTGTTCATCGGCCTCAGCTGCAGCCCCGCCATCCGCCTCAACAGCTGGGACCGCGCCCTTGTGCCCCTGCCGTTCGGCAAGGGCGCCATCGTCTGGGACCTGGCTCGCTATCCGGAAGGCGCCGAGCTGTCCGACGTCGCCGCCGAATGGACGAAGCGCCTCACCGCTGTTGAGGCCGAGGCCGACCGGATCACCGGCCTGGAGCGCATCTGAGGATGAGCCCCGCCCTGTTCCTGTACCGGCTGGCCACGCGGCTGCTGGAACCTCTCGCTCCACGCCTGCTCGACGCCCGGGCCCGCAAGGGCAAGGAGGACCCTGTCCGCGTCGACGAGCGCCTCGGCGTCGCCTCCGTCCCCCGTCCCAACGGCGAACTGGTCTGGCTGCACGGCGTCAGCGTCGGCGAAAGCCTGTCGCTGCTGCCGGTCGTCGAACGGCTGCGAAAGGTCCGCCCCGACCTCTCCGTCCTCGTCACCTCCGGCACCGTCACCTCCGCCGCCCTGCTGGCGCGGCGCCTGCCCGAGGGGGTGATCCACCAGTACGCCCCCGTCGACGGCCCCGCCGCCGTCGCCGCCTTCCTCGACCACTGGCGCCCAGCCGCCGGCGTGCTGGTCGAGAGCGAGCTGTGGCCGAACCTGATCCTTGAGGCGCGCCGCCGCGACATCGCTCTTGTGCTGGCCAGCGCCCGTATCACCGAAAAGACCGTCGATGGCTGGCGCCGCTTCCCGGGCGCCGCGCGCCGCATCGTGACCGCCTTCGACCGCATCCTGCCCCAGGACGAGGCCTCGGCCGCCCGGCTGGAGAGTCTGGGCGCCCGCATCGACGGCCAGGTGAACCTCAAGTTGGCCGGCGACGCCCCGCCGCACGACCCCGCCGCCTTCACCCGCCTGTCCGCCGCCATCGGCGACCGGCCCGTGGTCGTCGCCGCCTCGACCCATGACGGCGAGGAGATCGCCATCGTCCGCGCGCTGGACAAGCTGGACCAGCGCCTCTGCCTGATCCTCATCCCGCGGCACCCTGAGCGCGGCGACGCCATCGCCGCCGCCCTGATCCGCGACGGCTACCGCTTCGCCCGCCGATCCGAAGGCCGCCAGCCGGACGGCGAAACCGACCTCTACCTCGCCGACACCCTCGGCGAGATGGGCCTGTTCCTCCGCCTCGCCGACGTGGTGATCATGGGCGGCGCCTTCTCTGCCGCGCTGGAGAAGCCCCCCGTCGGCGGCCACAACCCGCTCGAGCCGGCCCGGCTGGGCAAGCCCGCGATCACCGGCCCCGACATGACCAACTGGGCGACGGTCACCGAAGCTCTCGTCGCCGCCGGCGGCCTGCGCATCGTCCAGGCGCCGTGGGACCTGCCCGCCGCCCTCGCCCCGCTGCTGGCCGACCCCGCCGAGGCGAAACGCATCGGCGAGCGCGGCCGCCGCGCCGCCGCCGAGGCCGGCTCCGGCCTCGACCGCCTGATCGACAGCCTGACGCCGCTGCTGCCGCCCGCGCCGCCGAAGGGAGGCCGGAGGTGAAGCTGAACACCCCCCGCTGGTGGTACGACCGCGAGCGCCGCCACGCACCGGTGACGCGCATGCTGCTGAAACCGGCCAGCTGGATCTGGACCGCCGCCACCGCCCGCCGCCTCGCCCGAACCACGCCCGTCGATCCCGGCGCCCCGGTGATCTCGATCGGCAACCTGACCGTCGGGGGCTCGGGCAAGACGCCCGTCGCCCGCGAGGTGCTGCGTCTGCTCCGCGAGGGCGGCGTCGAGGCCCACGCCCTGTCGCGCGGCTACGGTGGATCGCTGGAGGGACCGACCCGCATCGACCCCGCCGCCCACACCGCCGCCGAGGTCGGCGACGAGCCTCTGATGCTGGCGCTGGACAGCCCCGCGTGGATCGCGCGCGACCGCGTCGCCGGGGCCCGCGCCGCCGCCGCCGCCGGGGCCGAGGCCCTCGTCCTCGACGACGCCCACCAGAACCCGGCCCTGAACAAGACTCTCAGCCTCGTCGTCGTCGACGGCGAGACCCGCAACGACGAATGGCCCTTCGGCGACGGCTCGGTCTTCCCTTCCGGCCCCATGCGCGAGCCGCTGACGGCCGGCCTCGCCCGCGCCGACGCCGTGGTGATCCTCCTCCCCGCCGACCTGCCCGCGCCCGACCCGGAGCTCGTCGAGGTTTTCGTCGACCTGCCCGTCTTCGTGGCCCGCCTCGAGCCCGCCGCCCCGCCCCCGCCGGGCCCGCTGGTCGGCTTCGCCGGCATCGCCAAGCCGTGGAAGGTCGAGCGCTCGCTGATCGCCGCCGGCGCGGAACTGAAGGACTTCGCCCCCTTCCCCGACCACGCCGCCTTCCGCGACCAGGACCTGCGTTTCCTCGCCGAGCGCGCGGACCAGTTCGGCGCCCGCCTGCTCACCACCGAAAAGGACTGGTCCCGCTTGCCCCCGCAGTGGCGGGAACGCGTGATCAGCTGGCCGGTCAAGGCGACGTTCGAAGATGAGCCGGGATTCTCGGCGCTTCTGCGTCGCGCTCTCTGACATCGTGCGCGCCGACCGGCGGCTTCGGTTCCCCTGATCACGAGAGTTTTATCACCTCACAAGGCTCAGGTCGCGGCGCAGGCCAGAAGCCGCCCCACTTGCACGAACGCGGTTCCCCCGTGCGGCGAAACCGGAGCGCCGGCGGGCGTTTGCAAGGCCCCGCTTGCGGTAAGGAAATATGGCGCCGGCCGCCCACAGCGCTGTGATCGACTTCACGGTCGCACCCTGAAACCCCGTCTTCACCCTGGACCGTCCATGCTCAACGCCAAGGCTCAGGTTGCGGGCCGCGACATGATTTGAAACAAACCGTGCCTTCTGAAACGTGCGAGGGGCGTCGCATGCGACTGGCGAGACGAGGCTTCATTCTGGGCGGCGCGGCCATGATGTCGGGGTGCGCCACCGCGGCGGCCCGACCGGCCGCCACCTTGGCCCAGCTGCAGCAGGTCCCGCCGGTTCCGGCCATCGAGGTCGAGCGCGCGCCCGAGGTCATCACCGCCCAGCTCAACTCCACCCGTCCGCTCGACCCGCGCGGCTCGGTGCGCAAGGAGCTGATGGACCGGGCCCTCGCCGCCCTCGACATCCACGCCGGCAAGATCACCCAGCGCGACCGCATGTATCTGGTCGACTTCCAGAAATTCTCCGGCGACGAGCGGCTGTACGAGGTCGACCTGCACGGCGGCGGCGTGACCCTGATGCGCACCACCCACGGCCGCGGCTCCGATCCCGCCCACACCGGCTACGCGCGCGAGTTCTCCAACACCCCCGACAGCCACATGTCCTCGGTCGGGGCCTACGCCACCGCCGGTGCCAGCCACGGCGCCCAGCAGGGCCCCAACGTCCTGCTGGACGGGCTGGAGTACACCAACAACCTCGCCCGCGAGCGCGCCATCATCGTCCACGGCGCCGATTACGCCGACCCCGCCTTCCTCGCCCGCGAGGGCAAGCTGGGCCGCAGCTACGGCTGTTTCTCGGTCGCCCACCACGACCTGCCCCTGCTCCGCGAACGCATGGGCGAGGGCCGCCTCCTCTTCGCCTGGGCCTAGGATTCCGGCCTGCGGGCCGCGTGGCGCACGGACAGGATGCGCACCTCGTGGCCCAGGACCACGTAACAGAGGTGGTAGACCCGCGTCACGGCGATCAGCCG
>JAEZIH010000209.1 GCA_023416055.1 Pseudomonadota bacterium
GCGCTTCTCGGACTCCGGTCCGGGCAAGGCCGTCAGCCGCACGCGCGGCGAGCCGAAGCGCCGTGAAGGCCGTCTGACCATCCAGGCCGTAGCCGGAGGAGACGAGGACGCCGCCGAACGGATGCGCTCGCTGGCCTCGGTCCGCCGGGCCCGTGAACGCGAGAAGGAAAAGCGCAAGGGCGGCTCGACCGATACGCCGAACCGTCCGCGCGAAGTGGTCATCCCCGACGTCATCACCGTCGGCGACCTGGCCAACCGGATGGCCGTGCGCGGCGTCGACATCGTCAAGTTCCTGATGCGTCAGGGCATGATGGTGAAGATCAACGACATCATCGACTCCGACACGGCCGAACTGGTCGCCGACGAGTACGGCATGACCGTCAAGCGGGTGTCGGAATCGGACATCGAGGAAGGCTTCCTGTCGGACGCCGTCGACGCCGAGGCGACCACGCCGCGCGCGCCGGTGGTGGCCGTCATGGGCCACGTCGACCACGGCAAGACCTCGCTGCTGGACGCCCTGCGCACCACCGACGTCGCCTCGGGCGAGGCCGGCGGCATCACCCAGCACATCGGCGCCTACCAGATCCGTCTGCCCAACGACGCGCGCGTGACCTTCCTGGACACGCCGGGTCACGCCGCCTTCTCGGCGATGCGGGCCCGCGGGGCCAACGTCACCGACATCGTGGTGCTGGTGGTGGCCGCCGACGACGGCGTCATGCCGCAGACCATCGAGGCCATCCACCACGCCAAGGCGGCCAACGCCCCGATGATCGTGGCGGTCAACAAGATCGACAAGCCGGACGCCAATCCGCAGAAGGTCGTCAACGAGCTGCTGCAGTACGAGGTCATCGCCGAGAGCCTGGGCGGCGACACCCAGATCATCGAGGTGTCGGCCAAGAACCGCACCAACCTCGACGGCCTGATCGACGCCATCCTGCTGCAGGCCGAGGTCATGGACCTGAAGGCCGACCCGGACCGCTCGTCGGAAGGCGTGGTCATCGAGGCCAAGCTGGACAAGGGCCGCGGCCCGGTCGCCACCGTCCTGGTCAAGCGCGGCACGCTGAAGCGCGGCGACATCGTCGTGGCCGGTTCGGCCTGGGGCAAGGTTCGCGCCCTGCTGAACGAGCGCAACGAGCAGCTGGGCGAAGCCGGTCCTTCGGTTCCGGTCGAGATCCTCGGCCTGGACGAGGCTCCGTCCCCGGGCGAGCCCTTCGCCGTGGTCGAGAGCGAGGCCCGCGCCCGCGAGCTGACCGAGTACCGCGCCCGCGTGAAGCGCGAGAAGGCCACGGGCGGCATCAACCAGGTGTCGCTGGTCGACATGATGGCCAAGCTGGGCTCGAAGAAGATCTCGGAGCTGCCGGTGGTCATCAAGGCCGACGTGCAGGGCTCGGGCGAGGCCATCGCGGCCTCGCTGGAGAAGATGGGCAACGACGAGGTCCGCGCCCGCGTGGTCATGCATGCGGCGGGCGGCATCACCGAAAGCGATGTGCAACTGGCCAAGTCGGCCGGCGCGCCGATCCTCGGCTTCAACGTCCGCGCCTCGAAGCAGGCCCGCGACCTCGCCGAGCGCGAGGGCGTGGAGATCCGCTACTATGCGATCATCTACGACCTGCTCGACGACATGAAGGGCGTGCTCTCGGGCATGCTGGCGCCGCTGCAGCGCGAGACCTTCCTGGGCAACGCCCAGGTGCTGCAGGTCTTCGACATCTCCAAGACCGGCAAGATCGCGGGCTGCCGGGTCACCGAGGGCGTGGTGCGCAAGGGCGCCAAGGTCCGCATCATCCGCGACGACGTGGTGGTGCTGGAGCTGGGCACGCTCACGACGCTCAAGCGCTTCAAGGACGAGGTCAACGAGGTCCCGTCGGGTCAGGAGTGCGGCATGCACTTCCAGGGCTTCCAGGACATCAAGGCCGGCGACTACATCGAGTGCTTCACGGTCGAAGAGATCAAGCGGACGCTGGACTAGCGTTCAGTCGAACCGGAGGAACGGCGGCGCGCCAGCGCCGCCGTTTCGCCATCTGCATTGGAGATCAAGACGCATGCGCCGCCTCCTGGTCCTGACCCTCGCCTTCACCGCCGTCGCCGGACCGGCCGCGGCCGAGATCCGCTACCTCGCCTATGACGCCTCGGACCGGGTCACCCAGGCCCTGACCCGCGGCGTGACCCTCGAGGCGAACCGGGGGCTGTTCGGGGCCATCAGCGTGCGGCGGATCATCTCCACCTCGCAGCGCGGCTCGGCCGACATCCGCCGCGGCGGGCCCGACCAGGTGCGCCGGGTGCTGCCCGACGGCGCGACCGAGGCCAACATCTATCACATCAGCCCCGAGGGGGACGGCCGCGGCCTGTCGCGCGCCCTGTGCCCCGGCGCGGACGAGGTCTGGCTGGTGTCTGGCCGGGTGCGTCTGGCGCGGCCGTTGACCCTGCACGCCGTCGGCCGCTGGTCCGACGGGGCCTACCGCCACTGCGTCGAGCTGAACTATTCCTGGCGCGGCGAGTGGGCCATGCCCCCGGCCGGCGGCCCCGACGACTCCGGCGCCCCTATAGGGCGATAGGCGTTCACGCGGCCCGCGGCCCCCGCTAGGGTTGCGCCATGAGCTCTACCGCCAGGTCAGCCACATCCCAGACCGCGATGAAGCGCCTCGCCGGCGCCCTGTCGTTCGTCTGCCTGGTGCTGTTCCTGCTGGCCATCGAGCAAAGGCACACCGTCGCCGCCTGGGAGGCGCTGCGCGACGACGCCGTGCCGGCGGCGCGACGGCTGGTCGACCGGATCGCCGGCCTGGCTGCGGGGGCGGCGCAGGACGGCGCCGAGGCGAGGCCCGCGGTCGAGGC
>JAEZIH010000231.1 GCA_023416055.1 Pseudomonadota bacterium
TCTTGTCCTTGAGGCTCTCGGGCACGTCGCCGTTGACGATGCGCAGGGCCAGGCCCTCGACGATGGCGGTCTTGCCGACGCCGGGCTCGCCGATCAGGACGGGGTTGTTCTTGGTGCGGCGGGCGAGCACCTGGATGGTGCGGCGGATCTCCTCGTCGCGGCCGATGACCGGGTCGATCTTCTGGTCGCGGGCGGCCTGGGTCAGGTCGCGGGCGTAGCGCTTGAGGGCGTCCCAGGCGTCCTCGGAGCCTGCGGAATCCGCCGTTGCGCCCTTGCGGATCTCGGCGATGGCCTCGTTCAGCTTGTCGGGCGTGGCGCCGACGGAGGCCAGGACGGTGGCGGCGACCCCGCCTTCCTTGGCGATGGCCCACAGCAGGCGTTCGGTGGTGACGAAGGCGTCGCCCGCCTTCTTCGCGGCCTGTTCGGCGGCGGAGAAGACGCGCGCGGTGTCGCCGTCGAGATAGAGCTGGCCCGAGCCGCCGGAGACCTGGGCGCGCTTCTGCAGGGCGGTTTCGGTGGCCTGTTCGGCCTTGGCGGCGTCGCCGCCGGCGGCGGTGATCAGGTTGCGGGCGAGGCCGTCGCGCTCCTCCAGCAGCACCTTGAGCAGGTGCTCGGGGGCGAACTGCTGGTGGCGGCGGGCGAGGGCGAGCGACTGGGCCGACTGGACGGCCTGTTTGGCGCGGTCGGAGTAGAGATCGAGGTTCAAGGCGGGCATCCCCTTCTGAGGCGGACTCCGGGCGGCGCGCCCTCATCTGCAAGCGACGCGCCGTCCGGCTGGGCCTCAGTTGGGTGTGGCCGGGAGGACACGCAAGTCCCCCCGGGACGGATGTCAGCCTCCCGTCTGCGGGGCCGAGAAGTCGAACTGCTCGGGACGGCGCTGGCCGTTGCCGAAGCTCCAGGTCAGGCCGATGTAGGCGGCGCGGCCGCCGAAGGTGACGCTGGTGCGATCGGTGAAGGTCGGAGTGGAGATGTCGGTGGTGGCCCCGAACTCGTCGAACAGGTCGCGGACGGTGGCCTGGAAGGATCAGTCGCGGCTGAGCTTCCGGCGGTAGCCGAGGTTGACCAGGGTGGCCATCTCGCGCCTGCCCTGGGCCAGAAGCTGGTCGCCCTGCCAGATGCCCGAGACCTGCAGGAAGTCGTTCTGGGTCGGCTGCCAGTTGAGGGTCAGGCGGCCGGAGACCAGCTCGTCCTCGCGGTCGACGGCGCCGGGGATGCCGGCCGCGCCGATCTCCTGGCGGAAGGCGTTGGTGCTGGCGTTGTAGCGCAGGGTCGGGTGCAGCACGCCGTTGGCGACCAGCTCGATCCCCGTCGCCGTGCTGGAGCCGAGGTTCTCGGGCCGGGTGAGCAGCACCCCGCCGCCGAGGTCGCTGGTGACCTGGGTGAAGGCGTCGCGGGTGTCGCGATAGTAGAGGGTGGCCTGATAGAAGGTCTGCTGAATCCGCTTCTGCCAGCTGACCTCGAACGAGTCCGTCTCCTGCGGCAGCAGGTCGGGGTTGCCCGAGTTGTAGTTGAAGGCGTCCTGATAGCTCAGGAAGGGGTTCAGCATCTGCGGCGCCGGACGCTGGATGCGCCGGCTGTAGCTGCCGCGCAGGGTCTCGCCCTCGCCGATCTGGTAGGACAGGTGCAGGGTCGGATAGGCGCGGAAATAGTCGTTCGAGGCCTGGATGCCGGTGGTGACCTGGTCCAGGTCGATGTTCGCCTGTTCCAGGCGCAGGCCGAACTGGGCCGACAGCTTTTCGCTGAACGGTTTCTCCCAGGTGGCGTAGACCGCATGCACGGTCTGGTCGACGTGGAACTCGTTGGAGACGATCGGGTCCGGGACCAGGGTCTGGGGCGTGGCGCCGCGGGCGACCAGGTTGTCGAGCTCGAGCTTCATGCCCTGCAGTTCGTAGCCGAGGCGCAGGCGGCCGCCGTCTGACAGGGGCCGGACGTAGGCGCTGGTCACGCCGAGGATGTTCATCCGGTTCTTGTTATCGACCATCTCGTAGAAGTCGGGGGCCGGCGGCAACTGCTGGTCGATGAGGGTGTCGAAGCCGATGCTGAAGCGGTTGCGATCATAGCGGACCTCGTTGGTCCACTCGTGCCCGGCCTCGTCGAAGCGGCGCAGAACGCGCGCCGTGGCGCCGGAGAACTGGCCCTCGAAGCCGCCCAGGGAATGACGACGGTAGGCGGCGGCGAGGCCCCCGAAGGCGTCGTCGGCCTCGTACAGCTCGAGGGCGTCGGCGAGATTGTCGACCTGGTTGTGGCGCACCTCGCCGACCAGCTGGGTCTTGTCGTCGAGATTGTGCTCGGCCGAGAGGCGCAGGAAGTAGCCGTCGGAGTCGCCCTCTACATCCTGGGTCTGGCGTGACTCGACGAACTGGCCCGAGCCCGCGTCGAAGCGGGTGCGCAGGCGATCGACCTCCTGGGTGAAGGCGTCGTGGCGGACCCCGGCGTCGGCGGTCAGGGTGGTCTTGCCCATGACATGGGCGATGTTGCCGCCGAGGTTGTAGCGGCCGTCGTCGCCGACATTGGCGCGGATCGAACCGGTCGTGGTCTGGCCGGGCCGCACGGCGTTCGGTTTGGAGATCAGGTTGATTACCCCGCCGCCGCCCTCGGGGCTGTAAGCGGGCGTGGGGTTGGTCATGACCTCGATGCGGGCGTACTGGCTGGCCGGGATCTGCAGCACCATCTGGCCGCGGCTGGGGCCGTTGAACTGGGTCGAGGGCCTGCCGTCGACGAGGATGGTGACGCCGGAATCGCCACGCAGGGTGACGTTGCCGTCGGGATCGACCTCGACGGACGGGATGTTGCGCAGGGCCTCGGCCAAGCTGCCGGTCGTGGCCTGCAGGTCGTCGGCGAGGCTGTAGCTGACCGAGTCGATCGAGGTCCGGACGTCCGAGGCCCGGCCCTGGACGACGACCTCCTCGACCTCGGCTTCGCCGTCGTCCTCGTCGGCCGGCGGCGGGGCGTCCTGGGACGCGGGCGGGGTCTGCCGCTCGGGCGCGGGCGGCGGGGTCTGGGCGAACGCCGCGCCGGACGAGGCGGCCAGCGCCGTGCCGACCAGCAGGAAGAATTTGAGAGACATGTCGACGATCCTGGACCGGCCATACGCAGGCCGTGTTGATTTTAAGTACGAGTTAAACCCGACCAATCCTGGTGGGAAGTTACATCTTTTTCATTTCATTACGGTTTTTTCAGAATCCGCAGCGCCACGGGCTAAACCGTCTTGGCGAGGCGATTGAAGCCCCGCCGGGACTGATCGGCATGAGGTCGCGGTGAGCAATCGCTGAAAAGCGGCGGCGCCCTTTCGGCTTGGCGGCGGAGGCGCGCGCGGGCTAGCGTCGGCCGCAAGTCCGCCGGGAGCGTCCGAATGTCCATGCAACTCACCCGCCGCGCAGCGCTGGCCTCTTCCGTGGCCGCCGGCGTCGCCCTGCCGTCGCTGTCCCACGCCCAGACCGGCCCGGCGCCGTCGGGCGAGGCTCTGGCCGAAGCCGTGGATGCCTATGTGAAGGCCTGTCTGGCCGCCTTCCCCGACCAGCCGGCGGTCTCGGCGGCCGTGGTCAAGGACGGGGCGCCGGTGCTGACCCGAGGCTATGGGGTCCGCAAACAGGGCGAGGCGGCGCAGGCCGACGAGCACACCCTGTTCGCCGTCGCCTCGAACACCAAGAACGTCACCGCCGCGGCCCTGGCCATGATGGTCGACGAGGGCAAGGTGAAGTGGGACGAGCCGGTGAGGACCTACCTGCCGGGGTTCACCCTGTCGGACCCGGTGATCGGCGAGCGGATCACCGTCCGCGACACCCTCAGCCACCGGGCCGGATTCGGACTCGGCGCCGGCGACCTGCTGTTCTGGCCGAACAGCGACCGGAGCCGGGGCGAGGTGATGGCGGCGGTTCCCTTCGTGCCGATCGAGGACCAGTTCCGGGCGCAGTACCACTACTGCAACCTGATGTTCGTGGTCGCCGGCGAAGTCCTGGCGGCGGTCTCGGGAATGCCGTGGGAGCAGTTCGTGCAGACGCGCATCCTCGATCGCGTCGGCATGAGCGAGACCGTGCCGATGGCGACGCTGGCCGATCCGGCGAAGTCGGCCCTGCCGCACGCCCGCATCGGGCCTTCCCTGCGTTACCAAGGCGAGATGGTGCAGATCGCGGACTCGATCGCCGAGGTGTGGAACTGGGATTCCGCGGCGGCGGCGGGCGGCATCTGCACCACGGCGACCGACTGGGCGAAGTGGATGGGGGTGCGGCTGGCCATGGGCGAGCTGCCCGACGGCTCCCGCCTGTTCTCCGAGGCGACGGCGCGCGAGATGTGGCGGCCCAACATCATCGTCAGCTCGTCCGAGGGGCCGACGGCGGAGCTGCCGGGCCGGGCCATCGCCTCGACCTACGCCATGGGGTTCCAGGTGCAGGACTATCGCGGCGAGCGGATGATCACCCACGGCGGCGGCTCGCCCGGGGGGATTTCCGCCACCGTGCTGATCCCCGGGCGGAATGCCGGCTTCTCGATATTCTCCAATGCGGAGGAGAGCTTTCTGCTGCGCGCCCTGCGGTCAGGCGTGGCCGACATCATCATGGGCAAGGCGGACTTCGACTGGATCGCCGACAGCGTGCGGCTGCGCGATCAGGGCGACGCCAGATCGATCGCCGCGGCGGCCGAGATCGACGCGAAACAGGCGGCGGGTGCGGCGCCGTCCCTGCCGCTTGAGGCCTATGCCGGGACCTGGCGGGATCCCTGGTACGGGGACATCGTCGTGTCGCAGCGCGGCGGCGGCCTGTGGCTGGACTTCACCCGCTCCTACGCCCTGAAGGGTCCGCTTGAGCCCTATGACGGCGAGACCCTGCGCACCCGCTTCCCCGACAAGCGCGAGGAGGACGTGTTCATCACCTTCAAGCTCGAGAACGGCCGGCCGGCCACAGCGACGATGAAGGCGGTCAGCCCGGACGCAGACTTCAGCTACGATTTTCACGACCTGCGGCTGACGAAGGTCTGAGGCTTCGCATGGCAAGCGGCCCCGCCTGCCCCCGATGCGGGCGACTCGTACCCGTCAGCCGCACCCAGTGGCGCTTGGGGACGCCGTTCGCCTGCAAGGGATGCGGCGAACGCATCGTCGTGCCCCGGTCGAACGCCTTCCTGCTCGGGTTCGGCCTGCTTGCGCTCTTCTGGCTGCTCCGTGACCGCTTCCCCGACGCATGGGGCGGACCGGTCGGGCTGTTTGTCGCCTTGCTGGCGGTCGGGCTGCCTGTCACCTGGTGGATGAGCCGGGTGGAGACGGCCGGGTGATCACTGCCCCGAGCGGCGACCGGCCTCGAGGATCGGCATGCCGGCCTCGGTCGGAATGTAGATGACCTCGCGGCCCTGCTTGCCGGCGGTCTCCTCGAGCATGTGGATGTAGGACCAGCGGAGGTAGTTCTCGGGACCGCCGAGGCTCTCGGCCATGATGCGGTTGGCCTCGTTGACGCCGCGGGCGCGCTCGACCTCCGCCTGGGCGGTCAGCTTGGCGGAGTCCAGCGCCGCCTGGGCCTCGAGCACCCGGATGCGGCGATCCTGGACCGCCTGCTCATAGGCCGCCTTGCCGGCCATCTGTTTGGAATAGACGTTGTAGGTCGGCAGGCCGACCAGCACGAGGGCGCCGACGATCGCCAGGGCGATGACAGAACCGATGGTGAAGCCGAACCCGCGCATGCAGACCCCCTGAAAATCTCGCGGGACCGCCCCGCCGGGCCAGACTCGCGGTCAGGCCGGCGGGGGTCAAGGCGTCAGCGGACCAGTTCGACGATCTCCAGCTTGGAGCCGTCGCGGGGCCAGGGCACGACCAGACGCCAGCGGGCCGGTCCGACCCGCTCGAACACGCCGATGCGGTCGCGCCGTCGGACCTCGCCGTACTGGGCCGCCGCGGCGTCCGCCTCGTCGGCCGAGACGCCCAGGAAGACAAGCCGGCGCTCGCTGTCAGGGTAGAGGCGGCCGCGGTAGCGACCCGGTTCGCTGTCCCGCGTCAGCCAGAGGTCGCCGCCGGGGGTCAGCTCGACGGTGCAGCGGCCCCATGGCGTCTCGACGTGGGCGGGATCGCCCGGGGCGCGGGCTCCCAAGCCGATGAGACGACACCGATAGTCGCCGGGAGCCGGCTGCAGCTCGCCGGCGAGGCCGGCGTTGGGATCGACCAGAGGTCCCAGAGCCTCGACCTGGCTGGCGAAGCCGGCCTCCTCCGCCTCGGCGCGGGCGAGCCGCCAGGCCTGGGCCAGGCGGCCCAGAGTCGAGGCGTCCGCGGGGATCGCCTCCGCGCTCCACGTCGGCGGCGGGACAGCTTCGGCCGGGGCTGGCGTCGCGGGCGTCGCCGGCGGCGCGGAAGGGC
>JAEZIH010000283.1 GCA_023416055.1 Pseudomonadota bacterium
GCCCCGACCTCGTTCTCGGCGATCTTGCGCAGGATGCGGCGCATGATCTTGCCCGACCGCGTCTTCGGCAGGCCGGGCGCCCACTGGATCACGTCCGGCGCGGCGATCGGCCCGATCTCGGCGCGCACCAGCGCCACCAGGGCCTTGCGCAGGTCCTCGCTCGCCTCGACGCCGGCGTTGAGGGTCACGTAGGCGTAGATGCCCTGCCCCTTGATGTCGTGCGGGAAGCCGACCACGGCGGCCTCGGCCACGTCGTCGTGCAGCACGAGCGCGCTCTCCACCTCGGCCGTGCCCATGCGGTGCCCCGAGACGTTGATCACGTCGTCGACCCGTCCGGTGATCCAGTAGTAGCCGTCCTCGTCCCGGCGGCAGCCGTCGCCGGTGAAGTAGCGGCCCGGATAGGTCGAGAAATAGGTGTCGAAGAAGCGCTGGGGGTCGCCCCAGACGGTGCGCATCTGCCCCGGCCAGCTGTCGGTGATGCACAGGTTGCCCGATACCGCCCCGTCCAGCGCGCCGCCGTCCGCATCCACCAGCTGCAGCTCCACCCCCGGCAGCGGCCTGGTCGCCGAGCCCGGCTTGAGGTCCGTCGCCCCCGGCAGAGGCGACACCAGGATGCCGCCCGTCTCGGTCTGCCACCAGGTGTCGACGATGGGGCAGCGGCCCTCGCCGACCACCTCGTGATACCAGCGCCAGGCCTCGGGGTTGATCGGCTCGCCCACCGTGCCCAGCAGACGCAGGCTCCTGCGGCTGGTCGCCTTCACCGGCCCGTCGCCCTCGCGCATCAGGGCCCGAAGCGCGGTCGGGGCGGTGTAGAAGATCTCGACCCTGTGCTTGTCCACCACCCGCCAGAAGCGGCTGTGGTCCGGCCAGTTGGGCACCCCCTCGAACATCAGGGTCGTGGCCCCGTTGGCCAGCGGGCCATAGACGCAGTAGCTGTGGCCCGTCACCCAGCCCACGTCGGCGGTGCACCAGAACACCTCGCCGGGGCGGTAGTCGAAGACCAGCTCGTGCGTCCACGCCGCCCAGAACAGATAGCCGCCGGTGGTGTGCAGCACCCCCTTGGGCTTCCCCGTCGAGCCCGAGGTGTAGAGGATGAACAGCGGGTCCTCGGCGTTCATCGGCTCGCACGGGCAGTCGTCGGGCACGCCATGCTTGGCCTCGCCGTAGCGGACGTCGCGGCCCTCGACCATCGGGATGTCGGCGTTGGTGTGCGAGACGACCAGAACCGTCTCGACGATGGCCCCGGCCCCCTTCTGCAGGGCCGCATCGACATTGGCTTTCAGCGGCACCCGCTTGCCGCCGCGCAGCCCCTCGTCGGCGGTGATCACCAGCTTCGAGCCGCAGTCCTCGATCCGCCCGCACAGGCTCTCGGGCGAGAAGCCGCCGAATACCACCGAATGGATCGCGCCGATCCGCGCGCAGGCCAGCATCGCCACCGCCGCGGCCGGGATCATCGGCAGGTAGATGGTCACCCGGTCGCCCTTGCTCACGCCCAGCTTCTTCAGGACGTTTGCCATGCGGCACACCTCGGCGTGCAGCTCGCGATAGCTCAGCTTGCCGGACTGGTCCGGGTCGTCGCCCTCCCAGATGATCGCCGTCTCGTCGCCGCGCGTCTCCAGGTGCCGGTCGAGGCAATTCCAGGCCACGTTCAGCACCCCGTCCTCGAACCAGCGGATGCGGAAGTCCGCCTTGTCGAAGGACACGTCCTTGATCTTCGTCGGCGGCGTGAACCAGTCCAGCCGCCGCGCCTGCTCGCTCCAGAAGGCGTCCGGCGTCTCCCGCGCCGCTATCCGCGCGGCCTCATAGCCGGCGGTGTTCATCCGGGCCCTCTGGGCCCATTCGGAGGGGACAGGATAGACCTCGGTGTGCTCGCTCATGCCCGGATGCTGCCCCCGGCGCCCGCCCCGGTCAACGCGCCCGCGCCGCCCCTCAGCGGAAGATCGCCCCCGGCATCGCCCCGACCACGGACGCCGCCATGATCGTCGCCAGGAAGCCCGCGAACAGCGCCTTCCACACCATGCCCAGCACCTCCTCGCGCCGCTCGGGCATCAGCACGCTGAGCCCCGTCACCGTGATCCCCACCGAGCCGATGTTGGCGAAGCCGCACAGCGCATAGGTCATCAGCATGCGGGTGCGCTCGCTCATCTCGCCGGCGGGCACCTTGCCCAGTTCGATGAAGGCCACGAACTCGGTCAGGGTCAGCTTGACCCCCAGCAGCCAGCCGGCCCGGCCCGCCTCGGACCACTCCACCCCGGTCAGCCACGCCACCGGCATGAATAGCCATCCCAGCAGCCGCTCCACAGTCACGTGGTCGCCGAACAGCCAGAAGCCGCCCAGCATCAGATTGGCCAGCGCCACCAGGGCGACGAAGACGATCAGCACCGCCGAGATGTTCAGCACCACCATCAGACCGTCCGCCGTGCCCTTCACGATGGCGTCGATGGCGCTGTCGTACTTGAGGGCCGAGTCGTAGTCGGCATGCGCCCCGCCCTCGCCGGGCTTTTCCGGCACCATCACCCGCGCCAGCAGGATGCCCGCCGGCGCCGAGACGATGGAGGCGACCAGCACGTGCCCGGCCGCATTGGTCAGCACCGGCGACAGGATCGCCGCATAGGCCACCATGGTGGACCCGGCCACGGTCGCCAGCCCCACCACCATCAGCAGGAACAGCTCCGACCGCGTCAGCTTGTCCAGATAGGCGCGGATGACGATCGGGCTCTCGATCATGCCGAGGAAGATATTGGCCGCCACCGCCAGGGCCGAGGCCCCGCCCAGCCCCATGGTCCGCTGGAACAGGATGCCGAATCCGTGGGTGATCCACTTCAGCACCTTCCAGTGCCACAGCAGGGCCGAGAGGGCCGAGATCACCAGGATCAGCGGCAGCACCTGGAAGGCGAAGGTGAACAGCGCCCCCTCGTTCTGCACCGCATAGGGCTGGTCGCCGCCGGCCAGATAGCCGAACACGAACTGCGTCCCCCGCTGCGTCGCGGCGTTCAGCCCGTCGACCGCCCCGGTGATCGCCGCCAGCACCGCCTGCGAGCCGGGAATGGCGAACAGCCCCAGCACCAGCGCCGCCTGCACCGCCACCGCCCCCAGAGCCAGCTTCCAGGGAAACGCCCGCCGGTTCTCGGACATCGCCCAGCAGACGGCGACGACCACGACAAGCCCGAACAGGCTCTGGAGATTCAGCAGGTTGAACATGAACAGGACCCTCGCCTCTGCCGCCCTTTTGAGCCCCGCGCCTTCTCGGTGGCAAGCGCCGGGGCCCGGAGCCGCTAGGCGACCACGGTCCTACCCGCCCCGCACCAGCCGGCCGTAGTCCTCCATCAGGCCGAGGCTCAGCGCCCCCGGCTTGAAGCGGTATTCGCCGATCTCGCTCACCGGCGTCACCTCGGCGGCCGTGCCCGTCAGGAAGCATTCGCTGAAGGTGGCCAGCTCCTCCGGGCGGATGTGGCGCACGACGACCTCGATGCCCTTCGCCCGCGCGATCTCGATCACCGTCTGCCGGGTGATGCCGTCGAGGATGGCGTCGACCGGCGGGGTGTGCAGCACGCCGTCCTGTACAAAGAACACATTGGCTCCGGTCGCCTCGGCGACATAGCCGCGCCAGTCCAGCATCATGGCGTCGGCGTAGCCGCGCTTCTCGGCCGCCGTCTTGGACATGGTGCAAATCATGTACAGGCCCGCGGCCTTGGCCGCGGAGGGCGCCGTTGCCGGGTCAGGCCGCCGCCATTTCGACCACTCCAGGCGGATGCCCTTCGCCTTGGTTTCGGGGTCGAAATAGCTCGGCCACTCCCAGACGGCGATGGCGACGCGCGGGCGGTTATGCACCGCCGAGACGCTGACCGCCTCCGGGCCCAGGAAGGCCACAGGCCGCACATAGCAGTCGGCCAGGCCCATCTTCTCGCAGGTCGCCTTGCAGGCCGCGTCGATCTCGGCCACGCTGTACGGCAGGTCGAAATCAAGCAGGTTTGCAGAGCGCTGCAGGCGTTCGCTATGCGGGGTCAGCTTGAAGATTTCGCCGCCATACATACGCTCACCCTCGAAAACCGACGAGCCATAGTGCAGGGCATGGGTCAGAACGTGCGTTTTCGCGTCGCGCCACGACACGAAATCCCCGTCCATCCAGATCCAGCCGTCACGATCGTCGAAAGGAACGAAGGCCATTGAAGAACGTCTCCCGCGCAGTCCCTGTGTTTAGAGCCGCCGGCGCAGGCCGGGTCAACGGCGCATGACCGACGTTCGCCCCTATGGCCGCTCCGGCCCTGTCGCCGGCCCGGGCGCGGGCCGCCATCTGCTGGTCGTCGACGACGACGATCGCATCCGCGAACTGCTCAAGGAATTCCTGACCCGCGAGGGCTACCGCGTCACCGGGGCCGCCCACGCCGCGGCGGCGAAGCGCCTGATGGAGCTGATCGAATTCGACCTCGTCATCCTCGACGTGATGATGCCGGGCGAGAGCGGCTTCGACCTGACCACCTGGGTGCGCGGCAAGGCAGAGACCTCGAAGACTCCGGTCCTGCTGCTGACCGCAAGGGGCGACCCCGACGACCGCATCGAGGGCCTCTCGCGCGGCGCCGACGACTACATGTCCAAGCCCTTCGACCCGCGCGAACTGGCCCTGCGCGTCGACGCCATCCTGCGCCGCACCGGCGGCAAGCCGCTGACCCCGCGCGAGATCAAGCTGGGGCCTGCGGTGTTCGACATGGAGCGGCTGGAGCTGTCGAAGGACGGCAAGCTGCAGCGCCTCACCGAGGCCGAGGCGCAGCTGCTCAAGACCCTGGCCATCCACGCCCACGCCCCGGTCGAGCGGATGAGTCTGTCGCCCGACACCGCCGACATCACCGGCCGCGCGGTCGACGTCCAGGTCACCCGCCTGCGCCGCAAGCTGGAAGCCGATCCGAAGAACCCGCGCTACCTCCAGACCGTCCGCGGCGTCGGCTACATGCTGGCCCCGGACTGACCCGCGAGTGCGCTGGCTGCCGGCCAACGTCTGGGCGAGGGTGCTGAAGCGGCGCCTGCCGACCTCGCTGTGGGGCCGGTCGCTGCTGATCATCGTCCTGCCGGTGCTGGTCATGCAGGTGGCCGTCACCTGGGCCTTCTTCGACATGCATTGGCAGACGGTGACGGCGCGCCTCTCGGACGGCCTCGCCGGCGACGTGGCCTGGGCCTCCGAGAGCTACGCCGACGACCCGACGCCGCGCAACCTCGCGGTCATCGCCGACCGGGCCCAGCGCTCCATGTCCCTGTCGGTCGACCTGCGCGAGGGCGACGTCCTGCCCGACGAGCCCGACCGCGGCCCCATCGGCGTCGTCGACCGCACCCTCGAGGAGGCGCTGGAAAGCCGGGTCGACCGGCCGGTCTGGTTCTCGACCACCCGCTATCCCGCCTACGTCGACATCCGGGTCCAGCACCCCGACGGGGTCCTGCGCATCATCGCCCCGCGCGAGCGCGCCGTGGCCACCCAGGCCCACATCTTCGTGGTCTGGCTGTTCCTCGCCACCATCCTGCTGATGGGCGTGGCCATCCTGTTCATCCGCAACCAGGTCCGGGCCATCGAACGCCTCGCCGAGGCGGCCGAGGCCTTCGGGCGCGGCGAGGCCCGCGAGCGCTTCAAGCCGCACGGGGCGCGCGAGGTCCGCGCCGCCGCCCGCGCCTTCATGGACATGCGCGAGCGCATCCAGCGCCACATCGAGCAGCGCACGGCGCTGCTCGCCTCGGTCAGCCATGACCTGCGCACCCCCCTCACCCGCCTGCGCCTCGAGCTCGCCCTCGCCCCGCCGTTCAAGCGCTCCTCCGCCATGCAGGGCGACCTCGACGAGATGGAGCACATGATCGACGAATACCTCGCCTTCGCCCGCGGCGAGGCCGGCGAGGCGGCCCAGACCGCGTCGATCCGCCAGCTGCTGGAAACCGCCGGCGAGGACGCCCGCCGCGGCGGCGCCGAGGTCGAGATCCAGTCTCCCGACGAGCTCACCGCCAGCCTGCGC
>JAEZIH010000290.1 GCA_023416055.1 Pseudomonadota bacterium
TACTAATCGCTCGATCGGCTTGATCGTTCTTATCAAAACTCATGCGCGCTACGTTTTGAACCGCGCAGACAATATCGTCTTCTCCACATCCGTTTCGTTGACCTGGTGGTTTTGCCGGGGGGTCCCCACCCGATCCCATTCCGAACTCGGTCGTTAAGCCCCCCTGGGCCAATGGTACTTCGTCTTAAGGCGCGGGAGAGTAGGTCGCCGCCAGGTCTACCAAACGGATGTGAACGTCCAGAACCCTTCAATCACATATCCAAAGGCCGCAGGCTTCAGGCCTTCGCCGGCGCCCTCCCAATACTTTCCAGATCTTGAGCGCGACGGCCCCCTCGGGAATCCGGGACCCCGTCTGCAGGCTTTCCGTGGATCCGCAGGCCCTGGTCTGCAGCGGTCGATCCGGCGGCTCGAGGTCCCCGCGCCGACAGGCCGGCGCGCCTCGCCGCCCGCCTTCTCCCCCTGAAGACCTTCTCCCCTGAAGACCCTCTCGCCCGGACGCCGCCGGGCCCGCCGCGGCGACGCGTGAAGCTTACTGGTACTAATAATCCGATCGGCTTGATCGTTTCTCAGCAAAACTCATTCGATTGTTCAGCTGCGGCTGAACCGACAATGTCTTCTCACAATCGTCTATCCGCCTGGTTGACCTGGTGGCTATGTCGGAGGTTCCCCACCCGATCCCATTCCGAACTCGGTCGTTAAGCCCTCCAGAGCCGATGGTACTTCGTCTTAAGGCGCGGGAGAGTAGGTCGCCGCCGGGTCTACCAGTCGGATAGATGATTGTTTCATGGGCCGTCGCCCATCTCTCGAACCGCTCTTCCTTTTCGCCTACCGTTTGCCGCGGGATGGAGCAGCCCGGTAGCTCGTCAGGCTCATAACCTGAAGGTCGCAGGTTCAAATCCTGCTCCCGCACCCAAATAGGCCGAGTAATCTTGGCAAGTCAGCCCCCGCGCAAGCGGGGGCTTTCGCTTGTCTGGATTGGCAGCCGTTGCATTGCCTGCGGTGATGAGCGCGGCCAGCCGGCCGGCGTAGGCTAGCCGTGAGTGGCGGGGGCCGGCGAAAGGCCACGCGAGTCACTGCCGCGAGCGCATGTCCCCAGCGTCACATCAGCCGTCAAGCGCTGCCTGCCGGAAGGGCCCCGGCTCACGTCAATAACGCGGTGTAAGGCCGCCCACCATGTTTGTGGCCGAGGCGAGCAGCGTATGACTGCACCGGCCTGCGAGCGGTCCGTCCCGGGCGTTCGCTTGGATCGCCGGAGCAGCAGTTCTCGACCTGATCTGGAACCTGGGCTGGGGCCATGAGCCAAGGGACCTCCGGGGCGGGTTCCTGATGATGGTCTTCGGCTGCGCATTCCGGGTGGTCGCGACCTTTATCAATCATGTCTCGTTAGCCGTCTCCCGCCGCCTGTTTGGTCCAGAGCCAGCAGGTCCGACTGAAGGCTGACAGCTGCGGCTTCTGTGTCCGCCAAGGGCGTCTTTCGGCAGGCCCTGGACCGAAGGTCCGGATCCGGCCGCGCCGCCAGTGACCGCTTCTGGCGCGGAACGGATACTTCCCCGGAAGAAGGAGAAGTCCTCATAGACCACGGCTACGCTCCCGCGATGGCGACGTCTTCGATGGTCTGAGCGGTCTCGGCAAGCGGCTTGAGACGTCGCCAGGCGGCCAGAGCCTGCCCCGTGACCTGGTCCATATTGTAGTAGCGGTATGGTCGCCAGCCGGCCCACGAAGGTCACGTCCGGGCAGGCAGCGGCGAGCGCTTCGTACTTTTTGAACAGCGCCTGGTTCTCGGCACGGGGGATCGGGTAGTAGGGGTCGCCTTCCGCCGCGGGGTACTCATAGGTGACGCTGGTGCGGGCGTGCGCCTGTCCGGTCAGGTGCTTGTACTCGGTGATCCGCGTCCAAGGGGTGGCCTCGTCCGGATAGTTCACGGTGGCGACCGGCTGGAACCACTCCTGATCGAGCGTCTCGAGGCGGAACCTGAGCGACCGGTAGGGCAGTTCGCCGTAGCGGTGGTCAAAGAACTCGTCGATCGGGCCGGTGAAGACGAGACGGTCATGCAGAACCTCGTCGACCGCGTCGCGGTACTCGACGCCGGTCTCGATGTGGATGTTCTCGTGGTCGAGCTGGCGCTGTACTCGGGAGCGGCGGCCGAGATCGTCCTCGGCACGCTGCAGACCACCGGCGATCAGGCCGACGGCATCCGGGCGGCGACCATGGACGATCTGTTCATTGAGGCCGACACGGTAAGGACCAGCGGCGGCAGCGCCCTCGGCATTCACGCCATGTCGGAGGCGGACGCCGCCCTTCGTCTCGGCGCCGTCGAGGTCACTGGATCCGAAAGCGCGGCTGTGGTGCTCAGCGCGGCGGAGGCCCTGACCGTCGATGTCGCGCGCCGGCTGACTTCCGCACGCGATCGGGCCGCTGAGCTGACCGGAGCGACCATCACCTTCAATCTGGCCGCCGACGGCCTGGTCGAGGGCGCGTCCGACGCCATCCTTCTGACCGCCGATACGACGTCGGTGGTCAACAACGCCGGTACCATCCGCAGCGAGTACGGCTACGGCATCTGGTCGGCGCAGGGGGCCGTCACCCTGAACAACTCCGGTCGCTTCGAGAACGGCGTCTTCTTCGGCGGCCAAGCCGACGTGATCAACAACAGCGGTCTGTTCGTCGTTGACCGTGACAGCGAGTTCGGCGGCAACGAGGACGTCTTCAACAACCAGGCCGGCGGCGTGGTCAGGTTCGCCATCGCCGACCAGCCGGCCCAGTACAGCTTCCTGAACCTGGAGCGGTTCAACAACGCGGGGACGATCGACCTCATCAACGGCGTGGCGGGCGATGTCCTTGTCCTGCCGGGCGTGCTCGACAATGCGGCGGGAAGCCGTATCCGTCTGGATGTCGATCTGACCGGCGCCGCTCCGATGGCGGACCGTATCGAGGTGGGCTCGCTGTTGGGCGCCTCGGTCGTGCAGGTCCAGGTCAACGGGGCAGGCCCCCTCGGAGAAACTGGGGTGACCGTCATCGCCTCGGGAGCGCCGCAGACCGGCGAAGAGTTCACCGTCGAGGCGATCGGGGGCGGATTCCTCGACTACGACCTCGCCTTCGACGCCCAGACCGGCGGCTATCAGCTGGTCACCGCCCTGGCGATGCAGGCCTTTGAACCGACCAAGGTCGCCTCGGGAGCCCAGACGCTCTGGCGTCGCGGCGCTGACGTCGTTTCGGCGAGGCTGGAAGAACTCCGCACCGCTGCTCCGGCAGGGACGCAGGTCTGGTCGCAGGCATACAGCGGACGGGAACGGGTCGGGGGGACCAATGGGGTGACCACGGAACAGGTCGACCTTTCCCATGAGGTTCGCGTCGAGGGCTTCGCCGCCGGTGCGGACATCGTCCGGCCGCTGGCGGGCGGCGAAGCCACATTCGGCGGCGCTTTGGGCGTGGGTCGGACCCGGATGCGCTTCACCGGCAACGGCGACATCTCGGAGTTCGAAAGCCTCTCGGCGGGGGTCTATGGCCAGTGGCGCGCGGGTTCGTTCGCCCTGGCGGGTCTGGTCAAGGGCGACTTCCACGACCTGACCTACCGCTGGACCTCCGCGGACGTGTCGGATGATTCGGATGGCCAGACCTGGGGGGCGCGTGTCGAGGCCTCGTGGCGTTTCGACGGCGCCGAAGGTTTCGTGGAGCCGACCGCGGCCCTGGCCTGGAACACGACGAACCTGGGCGACATCGCCGACCAGGCCGGCTCCGTCGCCTTCGGCGACACCGAGAGCCTGGCCGCAAAGGTGGGCGTCCGCGCCGGCCGCCGGATGTCCATCCCTGGCGGGATCAGCTTGCAGCCCTGGGGCGGCCTGTACCTGCATCGCGAGTTTGACGGCGACAACGTCTCGACCCTCACCTTCGGCTCCAGTGTGGTCGAGGTCGAGGATCGGGGCGAGCGCACCTGGGGCGAATTCGCCATGGGCGCTGACGTCCAGACCGCTTCGGGCCTCGGCGGCTTCGTCCGGCTGGAAGCCATGGGCGGGGACATTGACGGCTACGCCGGCCGGATCGGCCTTCGCTTCTCATGGTGAGGTTCGCCCTCTCCGTGCAGGTGACGCCTGGCTGAGGTTTCAGATTGGCGCGGTCGGGGACCCCCTTCCCACGAC
>JAEZIH010000030.1 GCA_023416055.1 Pseudomonadota bacterium
GCCCCGCCCGACCGATCTCCGGGCCGCATTACAGGACGCCGCCTAGACCGCGGCGAAAGGAGAGATGCAGAACAATGCCAAGATAGTCCCGATCGGCACCGTCGCCGTTCAGCCCGCCGCCGCATCGACCGCGAGCGGCGATTTTCACGACTCCCGATTCGCCCAGGAAGCAGAACGCGCCGCGCGCTACCGGCTCGTGATCGAGGAAGGCCCCCAGACGGGATCCTTCATCTACAAGACCCTGGACCGGGTGACCGGGGAGGTCGTGAAGCAACTGCCGCGGGAACAGGTCGTCAGCCTGATGCACGCCGACCAGTACAGCGCCGGCTCGGTGATCGACACCAAGGCCTGACGCAGGGACGATCCGGATTTTTCGCCGCGCAGGAGCGATCCGCGCGGTTAAGACGCGTGGTTAGCGGGCGTTAACCATGTGTGCACAGTTCGTCTTCTAGCCTTGGCCAAACCTGAAAGGCCGAGTCGGATGACGAACAGCGTCCACACCAACACTTCCGCCGCCATCGCGCTGCAGAATCTGACGCGCACGAACGAGCGCCTGAGCGACGTGCAGGGGCGGATCTCGACGGGCCTCAAGGTCCAGGGAGCCAAGGACAACGCCGCCATCTGGGCGATCGCCCAGCAGCAGCGGGCGGACGTGGGGGCCCTGAGCGCGGTCAAGCAGAGCCTCGACCGGGCGACCTCGATCGCTGACGTCGCCCTGTCCGCCGGCGAATCGGTCTCTGACCTCCTCAACGAGCTCAAGGAAAAGGTGGTCGCCGCCAAGGACTCGTCGCTGAAGACGCAGTCGCGCGAACTGCTGAACGCCGACTTCCAGGCCCTGCTGCGGGCCATCGCATCGGCCGTCGAGAACGCCAGCTTCGACGGCGGCAACATCCTGAACGGCTCGCTGACCAACGGCATCCGCTTCCTGGCCAATGCCGACGCCAGTTCGTTCGTGACCCTCTCAGCCAAGAATCTGTCGCTTGGCGGCCCGATCGTCGAACTGTCGCTTTCCGACAGCCTGCTGACCCTAACCGGCGCAACCCAGGCCCTGAACCGGCTGGACGACTCGATCACCCAGCTCAACGCCGCCCTCGGCGAGATCGGCTCACAGGCCAAGCAGATCGAGGCGCACAACACCTTCGTCACCAAGCTGGTCGACACCCTGGAGTCCGGGATCGGCAACCTGGTCGACGCCGACCTCGCCAAGGAAAGCGCGCGGTTGCAGGCGTTGCAGGTTCAGCAGCAGCTGGGCGCGCAGTCGCTGTCGATCGCCAACCAGGCGCCTCAGATCATCCTGTCGCTGTTCCGCGGCGGCTAGACACGCGCGCCGCCCGCGCCGGGATGACCGATCTGAACGGGCGCGGGGCGCCGGCGGTGCGGCTTCTGGCCGAACCCGTAAAGGGCGAGCAGCGATCTGAGGGCTTCGACGAAGGCAGACATGACGCACGTCTCCTGCTTCCACGGCGAGGGCTGAACCCCCGCCATCAGCCATTGTTCCCTGAGTCGCGGTCGGTGTCGCTCGGCGGCGGGGTGTTAAGCCCCCGTTACCGTCGGCAGGGCACACTGGCGGCCGGGAGCGCCGTGTGATCGACAACAGCTACCTTCTCGGATTGTTCGGCGGCCCGGTGTCGCTGTCCTCGGGCTCGGGAATGACCGCGGCCCTGAACAAGGCCGCCCGCAAGCAGCCGACGCCGCCGTGGTCACCCGGGGCCGAGGTCCCCAAGCCCGACGCGCTCGTTCGCGCGGCCCTAGGCGGCCGGAAGCTGATCAACGAGGGCGCGGCCCAGCTCGACGTGAAGAACGCGTCGGCCGACTACCGCAAGCTTTTCGCCCTCTACCAAGGCCTGGAGACGCTCAACGCCCTGGTGAACCGGTCGAAGACCAAGGGCGTAAGCGCCCTGGAGCTCAGTCAGCTGGACCGCCGCTTCTCGGCGGGACTCGCCGAGATCGGATCCTGGCTGGCTTCGGCCGAGTTCGACGCCCTGCGCATGGTGCAGGGGATTTCGAAGACCACCAGCAAGACGACGGCGGCCGTGCCCCGCGACAGCGCCCGTTCGATCACCGGACCGATCCATGAAGGCTCGGTGGATTCGCCGGTCGCCGCCTTCCAGGGCGATACCCGCTTCGACATCACCGTCCGCGTGCCCGTGGGAGTGGACGGATCGCAGACCACGACCATCGCGATCGATCTGGCCGACATGGGGGCGACGCCGCGCACGCTGGACAACGTTCTCGGTCACATCAACGGGAAGCTGGAGGCCGCCGGTTTCCAGACCCGACTGGGGCGGGAGCAGATCAAGGCCGAGGCGCGGACCCTGCAGGTCAACGGAAAGACGGTGACCCTTCCCGCAGGGCCCGATCGCTGGGCCCTGGCCATCCGCGGAACGTCGACCGAGACAATCGGCTTCGACGCGCCCCAGACGTCGGACGCCGTCTACGTGGTCCAGTCGGCCGGGTCGGGGGCGGGCGCCTCGCAACTGCTGAAATTCCAGAGCGACGTCGGCGCAGCCGCTCCGCCGTCGGGCGGGGGGATCGGCGAGACCCACTGGGTCGAAGGCCGACTGTCCCAGGACGCCCTGCCGTCGGGGATCGATACGGTTCGCGCCAGCGCAGTCGGGCCCGACGGGTCGCTGTGGGTCGTGGCCGACGTCACCGCCGGCCCCGAAAACCAGCCGATAAAAGGCGCGCGCGACGTCGCCCTGATGAAGTTCGATAGCGCCGGCCGCCTCGTGGCGACGAGGACGCTCGGGGCGGCCTCGACGGCCAGCGGCTACGCCCTCGCCATCAACGCCGACGGACAGGTGGCGGTGGCGGGCTCGGTGGTCGGCGCCCTGAACACCAGCGCGAGCGACGCAGGCAAGCCCGGGGATGTCCCGGACGTCGCCGACAGCTTCGTCACCGTTTTCGACAAGGACGGCCAGGAGTTGTGGACGCAGCGCCGGGGCGCCCGTGCCGAGGACGAGGCGACCTCGGTCGCCTTCGGCGAGGACGGCGTCGTCTATATCGGCGGCCGGGCCCGGTCGGCGATCCCGGGCAGCTCCGCCGTCGGCGGCTGGGACGGCTACGTCCAGGCCTTCAGGGCGGGTGAGCCCTATCCGACCGCGGGCATCGTCTCCAAGGCCGTGGCGACCAGCCAGTTCGGCACCGCCGCCGACGACAGCGTCGACGCCATGGTTGTCGACGGCGCCTATCTGTACACCGCCGGCGTCGAGGACGGCCGCGCCGTGGTGCGCCGCTTTCAGCTGGACGCCGAAGGGGCTCCCAGCCTCGTCGCCACACGCGACCTAGGCCCCGTAAGCGGCGAAATCAGCGGTCTGTCGGTCACGGACGGCAAGGTCGTGCTGGTCGGCGCCAGCCGCGACAGCGGCCTGTCGGCCGGCGCCGTGACGACAGCCCATTCGGGCGGGACGGATGTCTTCGTCGCGGCTCTGGAGGCCGATCTGACCCCGTCGGGCGCTGATCGCCTGACCTGGTACGGCGGTGCCGGCGAGGACAGCGCCGCCGACGTCAAGGTGCAGGCCGGCAAGGTCTGGATCACCGGCATCGCCGACCGGGACCCGGCCGCGAAGGATGAGGATCCGACCCGGGGGTATCTGGCGCGCCTCGATCCCCTCACCGGCGCCGTCGAGTACGAACGGACCTGGTCCGGCGAGGGCGATCAGGCCCGCCCCATGACCCTTGCGGTAGCCTCCGAGGGAGCCAGCGTGCTGGACCGGCTCGGCCTGCCCAAGGGCGAGATCGACCAGAGCGATTCGAAGCGCCTGGTGGACGCCACCTCCTTGCGGGTCGGGGACCGGTTCTACATCAGCCCGGCCGACGGTGGCCGACCCACGGCCGTCACCATTGAGGCCAAGGACACCCTCGCCAGCCTGGCCCGCAAGATCGAGATCGCCTCGAACGGCCGGCTGAAGGTCACCGTGGCGTCTGAAGGCGGGTCGGTGACGGGCAAGGACGGCGAAACCGTCACGACCACAGGCGGCTTCCAGCGCCTGTCGATCATGGCGCGGGATGGTCGGGGCGGGGCGGTGATCACCGCCGGCGAGACCGGGCGCGACGCCCTGGCGGGACTTGGGCTCTCGCCGGGCTTCGTGGGGCCGATAGGCGGAGACGACGTCCGGACCTTCGGCCTGGACCTGCCGGCGGGCCTGCGTCTCAACGACGTCGTCGCCCGGAATACGGCGGGCGAGAGGCTGCAGGCGGCGATGAAGGCGATCCGCGACGCCTACCGTGCCCTGGACCCCGCCATGAACGCGCCGTCGAGCGCGAGCGGCCCTGTGCCGGCCTATCTGACGGCCCAGCTGGCCAACTACCAGGCGGCCCTGGCGCGTCTCGGCGGCTGAAGGCGCGAGGACGAAGGGCGTTGACGCGCCGGGCCCCGGCGGGGTTATTGGAAGCTCAAGCTGCGCGAGCCTTTCATGCCCCGAGACAACCGCATCTTTATCGCCATCGGCGCCGGCCTGGCGATTGTGGCTGCCGTGGTTATCGGCCTGCTGTTCTCCGCGGGCCGTGAGCCGAACCCCGCGCCGCCGCCCGCGGCGCAGGGCGGCCTGACCGTCGACCTGGCCGATGCGCCCGAGCTGAACACCACCCGCGAGCTGCGCTGTTACGTCGACGGTCAGTTCGTGGGCATGGCGACGCTCGCCGACTGCGCGCGTCGCAACGGCGTGGCGACTGATGCGCTGGACGTCGGCGTCGACGAGACGGGCGCCCTGGTGGCCTTGCCGGCCGCGCCCGTGATCCAGCCGCCGGTGGAGCAGGCGGCGACGCCGCAGCCGGCGCCGTCCAACGTCCAGACCGCGCAGGCCGAGCCCCAGCCCCCGGCCCAGCCGGGGGGCGCCCAGTGCCTGCGGCACACCGGCTCCGACTGGCGCGCCCTGTCCTCGAACATGAGCCTGAACGCCTGCGTCCAGGCCCTTTACTCCGGCACCTGCGTGCGCCCGGGCGACGCCCTTTACGGGCGCTGGGGGTCGACCACCCTCCGGCTGGTTCCCCGCCGCGTGGAGCAATCGTCGGACAATAACCGTTTCACCACGCTGGCCGAGCAGGACCGCAGCTGCCAGTTCCCGGACCTTCGCTGATGACGCGCGCCTCTCTCATTCTCGCCGCCGGCATAGGCGCCGTCGCCCTCGCGGCCTGCGGCGGATCGGTCGAAGCGCCCTATGAGCCCGGGGTCTGCTTCGCCGTGGAGGAAGGCGCCGCGGGCGAGGCTCCGGCGTTCCACAAGCTGGCCGAGGACCAGCCCCAGATCGAGCACTGCGCGGCCCGTCTCGAAGAGATGCGGCTTCGCTTCCTGCGCCAGGGGGGCAGCCGGCAGGAGATCACCGGCGCCTACCAGGGCCAGTTCATCTTCCTCGATCGGGAAGGGGTGTGGATCGGCAAGAGCATCGATGGCTCGCGCTTTATCCTAATGGCGCGCACCGGCGACGGCCGACTCGCTGTACCCGGAGCGATCACTCGCGACGCCACCGGGCGGCCGATCGGAGTCGCGGCGCCGCCCGAGACCCCTCCGGCCGCGCCGGCCGGGCGGTAGCGAACAAAACTGGAACATAGGCCTGTGATCGGTTAGATTGCGGCCACAAGAACCAACCGGCCACGGCGGAACGCCCAAGGCCTACAAAAAGGATTCGGCGATGGCGGGCAGCGTCAACAAGGTCATTCTGGTCGGCAATCTGGGCAAGGACCCGGAGATCCGCACCCTCAATTCGGGCGAGCGCGTCGCCAACCTGTCGCTGGCCACCTCCGAGCAGTGGCGCGACAAGGCCACCGGCGAGCGCAAGGAAAAGACCGAGTGGCACCGCGTGGTGATCTTCAACGAGAACATCATCAAGGTGGCCGAGAATTATCTGAAGAAGGGCTCGACCGTTTACGTCGAGGGATCGCTGCAGACCCGTAAGTACGAGCAGAACGGTGTCGAGAAATACACCACCGAGATCGTCCTGCAGAAGTTCCGCGGCGAGCTGACCATGCTGGGCGGTCGTGGCGACGGCGGCGGCGCGTCGCGCGGCGGGGACGACGACTACTCGTCGGGCTTCTCGACGGGCGGCGCCAACAAGCCCAGCGGGCCCAAGGAAAGCTACGACCTGAACGACGACATCCCGTTCTAGGCCGGGCCCCGGGTGTCCTTCGCCAAGGCGCTGGACACCCGCACCAACCCGCCTCATCAATTGTAGACGGATATGGGGAGGGTATGATGCGTAATGGTTGGTTGGTCCCGGCGCTGGCGCTCATCGTCGGGGCCGGAAGCCCGGGCCTTTCGGCTGCCCAGGATGCGGAGGCGACCCTCCCTCTTTCGGCATCCGAGATGTACGAGAGCTGCGTCGCGATTGGCGGCTCCGCCACCGAGTGCGCCTGCACCGCCGGCTTCTACGGCGGTCGGTTGAGGGCGGACGAGTTCCGGATGGCCAGCGTTCTCAACGGCTATATCGGCGCTGACGGCGAGCTTACGGATGTGGCTGCCGCGCTGAACGCCATGCAAGCCGAAGCCCGGAGAATGGGAATCTCCGACAAGCGCTACACGGAGATCATGGAGCGCTTCCAGCGGATGGATGTGGACGGGGCCTACGGCGACAACGTCTGCGTGGTGCTTGCGAACAGATAGCGGCCGTTCGCCTCCGGCCACAGTCTGAAATCGTATTTGTGGGGCGCCGCTCTCGCCGTCGGGCGGCAGGCGGGCTAGGCGAGGCGGGTGACCCCCGGAAAGCCCCACAGTCCCCTGTCCCTGCCCGAAATAGCGGCTATCGCAGCCGTAGTGGTGATCTGGGGCGTCAACAACGCCGCGGCCAAGCTGGCTACCGAGACCATGCCGCCCCTGCTGGTCGGAGCGATGCGGTTCGCCATCGCCGCCGCATGTCTGATCCCCTTCGTCCGCCCGCCCTTCCCGAACTGGAAGAGCCTGATGATCATCGTCCTCGTGGGCGGACCTGTGCACTACGGGCTGATCTATCTGGCCTTCTGGCTGGCCAATGACGTCAGTCCCGTGGCGGTGGCGACCCAGCTCTGGGTGCCGTTCACGGCCCTGTTCGCCTTCCTGCTGCTCCGCGAGCGAATCTCGCGATTCGCTTTCCTCGGCATGGCAGTGGCCTTCGCCGGGGTGGCGTGGATGACCCTCGACGCCCACGCTATCGCGGACTGGAAGGCGATTCTGATCGGCGCCGCCGGAAGCGCGGCCTGGGCGATCACTACCGTCATCGCCCGCCGCACGACCTCGATTCCGCCGCTGAAGATGCAGGGCCTGCTGGCTCTCGTCGCCCTGCCGACCCTGGCGTTCGGCTCGGCGCTGTTCGAGACGGGGCAGTTCGAGGCGATTCGGGAGGCCGACGCCCTGGTCTGGAGCGCCGTGGTCTGGGCCGGGCTGGTGTCGTCGGTGCTGGCCACCACCCTAGTCTTCTGGCTGGTGCAGAAGCGCGAAGCCGGACGGGTCACGCCCTATCTTCTGGCCACGCCGGTGGTTTCGATCCTGATCGGCTGGGCCTTCATGGGCGACGTGCTGACGCCGCAGATTCTCACCGGCGCGGCGCTGAGCATCGCCGGGGTGGCCGTCGTGGCGCTTGCGGAGCGGGGCCTGAGGGCCGGAGCCGCCAAGGCCTGAGGGCCCGGCGGCGGGATCTCCTTACAGGCCGGGCAGCTTGAAGCCGGTGTCGCGCCGCGGCGCGATCACGATACCGGCCTGGCCGCCCGTCAGGGCCTGAAGACGTGCGTACTCGCTGGCGGCGTCGATGGTCACGGCGCCGTTGGCGGTCTGGGTCGTGGTCGGGGCCTGGGTGGCCGCGTCGTCGCGACGCCAGAACAGGATCCGGTTGGCCCAGCCCTCCTCCTTGTGGGTGATGTCGCCGAACTCGTCGTCGATGACATAGCGGGCGAGGGGGTCGGCGCGGTCGCCGCCGGCCTGGGCGACCAGGACCTGTTCGCCCGGCGAGCGGGTGACGGCCTGACGCTGGCCGAGCAGGATCTGGCGGGCGGCCGATTCCGGGGCCAGCTCCTGCGGGCGCGGCTGGCCGGGCGCCGGCGGCCGGAGGCCGTACTCCGGCGGCACCGTGAGCGGCGCGGTCGAGACGGTCAGGAACTCATCCGGCGTCACCTTGGCCAGCCCGATGCTGTTGCGCATGGAGTTGCAACCGCTCAGCGCGAGGGCCGAGGCGGCGAGGGTCAGGACGGCGGTGCGGGTAAGGCGCATGGTCAATCTCGACTGGGCGCGCAGACCTGCGCGCGCGTAAACCCTAGAGGAAGCGGCTGATTACGACTTTTCGGCGGCGACGCCAACCTTGGCGGCCCGCTCGGACAGGACGCTGTCGAGGATAAGCAGAACAACGCCCACGGTGATGGCGCTGTCGGCGACGTTGAAGACCCACGGGAAGAAGCCGGTCCCCGAAAAATCCAGGAAGTCGACGACCCAGCCGAAGCGGATGCGGTCGATGACGTTGCCGATCGCCCCGCCCATGATCAGGCCGATCGCGGTGATGAGCAGGCGGCGGTCGGCCCGCAGCGCCCACCAGCCGAGGATGCCGGCCACGGCCACCGAGAACAGGCTGAGCATCCAGCGCGCAGAGCCGTCTCCGAACAGGCCGAAGCTGACGCCTTCATTGTGCACCAGGGTAAGGTTGAACACCGGCGGCAGAACCGCGACCGACTGGCCCTCGAAGCGGAGGCCCACGCCTCCCAGGACCCAGGCCTTGGTCAGCTGGTCGATGACGATGATCAGGAGGGCGAAGCCGTAGGCGGCCAGGGCGATGCGTGGGATTTTCATTCGGGTCGCTGGATAGTGAGATCGTGGGGTTAGCAGCCCGCGCGCCGGGCGCGAAGGGGCAATTGCTCCGAGCCGGCCCGCGCGCCAATTTCCGGTTGCCTTGATGGGGCCCGAACCCCAAGTGTCGAGCTTCCGGATTCACGGACGATGACACCCGACGCAAGGAGCGCCGATGCAGCATGCCGACAGCCTGATCCTCACTCTGGTCGGCGGCTTTGTGCTGGCCTTTGTGTTCGGCATGTTGGCCAATCGGCTCAAGCTGTCGCCGCTGGTCGGCTATCTGCTCGCCGGCGTGGCCGTCGGGCCGTTCACCGGCGGCTTCGTCGCCGACGTGCGTCTGGCCCCGCAGCTGGCCGAGATCGGCGTCATCCTGCTGATGTTCGGGGTCGGGCTGCACTTCTCTCCGGGCGATCTGATGAAGGTCCGCAAGGTGGCGCTGCCCGGAGCGCTGACCCAGATCGCGGTCGCGACGCTGCTGGGCTGGATGCTGGGCGTTGCGCTGCTTGGTCTGAAACATCTCGAGGCGGGGCTGCTCGGCTTCGCCCTCGCCACGGCGTCCACCGTGGTGCTGTTGCGCGCCGTCGAGGAGCGGAAGCAGCTGAAGGTCGAGGCGGGCCGTATCGCGGTCGGCTGGCTGATCGTCGAGGATCTGGTGATCGTCATCGCCCTCGTCGTCCTGCCGCTGCTGATCGTCCAGCCGGGCGAGACGCTGAGCGGTCTGCAACTGGCCCGGTCGATGGGCTGGACCCTGCTCAAGGTCGCGGCCTTCGTCGGAGCCATGCTGGTGATCGGCCCGCGCGTTCTGCCGTGGCTGCTGATCCGCATCGCCCACACGCGCTCGCGAGAGCTGTTCACCCTGGGGGTCCTGTCCATCGCCCTGGGCATCGCCTGGGTGGCCTACTGGATGTTCCACTCCTTCGCCCTGGGAGCCTTCCTCGCCGGCCTGGTGCTGAACAGCTCGCCGCTGGGCCACAACGCGGCCGAGCGCTCCCTGCCGCTTCGCGACGCCTTCGCGGTGCTGTTCTTCGTGTCGGTGGGCATGCTGTTTGACCCGGGGATACTGGTACGCGAGCCCTTCGCCATTCTCGGCGTACTGGCCATCGTCATCGTCGGCAAGTCGCTCGCCGCCCTGGCTATCACCACGGTGTTCAGGCTGGATCGGGCCACCAGCCTGACCGTCGCGGCCGCCCTCGCCCAGATCGGCGAATTCAGCTTCATCCTCGCCGCGCTGTCCGTCTCGCTGGGCGCCATGAGCCGCGAGACGCATGACCTGATCCTGGCCGCGTCGCTGCTGTCGATCTCGCTGAATCCCTTCGTCTTCGCCTTCGTCGACCGCATGGGGGCGCGACCGAGACCGCCTGCGGCTCCGCCGGAGACGGTCCCGGTCAGCGACCCGGCCTAGGCTCAGAGCACCCCGATCATGCTGGCCACCAGCGGGTGGCGGACGATATCCCGCTCGGCCAGCTTGACCACGGCGATGTCCGGGACCTCGGCCAAGCGCTGTGCGATGTCCGCGAGCCCGGAGATGCCGGGCAGCAAGTCCGACTGCTGCGGGTCGCCCGTCACCACCATGGTCGAATGCCACCCCAGGCGGGTGAGCAGCATCTTCAGCTGGGTGTAGGTGCAGTTCTGAGCCTCATCGACGACGATGAAGGCGTTGTTCAGCGTGCGGCCGCGCATGTAGCCGATGGGCGCGATCTCGATCAGGCCTTCGGCCATCAGCGCCTTGACCCGCTTCATCGACAGCCGGTCTGACAGGGCGTCGTAGAGCGGCCTCAGATAGGGGGCGAGCTTGTCCTCCATGTCGCCGGGCAGGAAGCCGATCGATTCCCCGGCCTCGACCGCAGGGCGCGACAGGACGATGCGTCCGACCTTGCCGGCCTCCAGCGCCTCGACCGCCTTGGCCACAGCCAGATAGGTCTTGCCCGACCCCGCCGGACCCAGCGCCAGGATCATGTTGTGGCGATCGATCGCCGTCATCAGCTCCGCCTGGCCGTCAGACTTGGGCTTGAGCGTCTTCAGATAGCCCTGCTCGCGGTCGTCGTTGGACGGATAGGGCGACCAGCCGGCGTGGGTCGGAAGCCGTCGGATCTTGGCGTCCTCCATGAACTGACGCGAATCCAGGACACCGTGTTCACGGGCCATTTCGCGGGCCTGACGCTTGATTGCCGCACGCTTGGTCATCGACGCCTCCAGGGCATGAAAAAAGGCGACGCCGAAAAAGCATCGCCTCGAACGAAGATGGAGATGAAGGACGCGGCGCGTCCGCCCGGGTCGGAGGAAGGATCGACTTCCAGCGGGTGACCCCGCTGACCGGAACGCAGCACGCGCGTTCTCCTGGGCTTGACCGGACCGGGCTTGATCCGGCTTCGGATTCGGGGCCGAAGTGGACCTCGAATCGCATCTACACTCTGATGCTAACGTGGTTTACGGGAGCTTAAAGCCCCGTATCTGTGCAGAAATGACGGTGTCGTGATGAGCGTTTACAGCCTTGGTGACAAGCAACCGCAGCTTCCGCCCAAGGGCGAATACTGGATTGCGCCGACTGCAACCGTCGTAGGAGACGTGATTCTCAAGCCCGGCGCCAGCATCTGGTTCGGGGCGGTCGTTCGCGGCGACAACGATCCGATCACCATAGGCCGTGACACCAACATCCAGGACGGCAGCGTCCTTCACTCCGACCCCGGCGAGCCGCTGACCATCGGCGACGGCGTCACCGTCGGCCACATGGTCATGCTCCACAGCTGCGAGATCGGCGACAACAGCCTGATCGGCATCGGCGCGGTGGTTCTGGGACGGGCGAAGATCGGAAAGAACTGCCTCATCGGGGCCAACACCCTGATCACCGAGGGCAAGGAGATCCCGGACAACTCGCTGGTCATGGGCCAGCCCGGCCGGGTGGTGCGCCAGCTCGAGCCGGGTCAGATCGAGGCCTTGAGGGCGTCGGCCGCCCACTACGTCCAGAACTGGCGACGCTACGTCGTGGGGCTGGCTCCTGCCTGATCAGGCGATCCGGCGGCCGTGCACGGCTGCTAGACTGAGCGGAGCGCGGGCCATCTCGCCGACCGCGATGGCGGCCGTGGCCGTCAACCGGCGCGCCTCATTGGCGGGAAGGGTCAGGGTGGCGGCCGGTGCGTACAGCCCCAGCAGCAGGTCGGCGCGGCTGTAGGGCCCGCGGAGCGGCGCAAGGGCCACTTCGATCGGAACGGCCATGGTTCCTGCGGCCGCCTCGATCACCAATGGACGGCCTTCGCGTACCGACTGGGTCAGGCTTTCCGCGACAAGGGGACGGGAGCCCGCCCGCCAAAGCGACGCCAGCGACCGGCCCTTCAGCGGGGCGCCGTGGAAGTTCTCGATCCACTCGCCGGCGAGGCGGAGGAAGGCGTCCTCGCCCCGGCGCTCGACGAGAAAGGTCCGCGCCAGCCGCGCGCCCAGCGCCTCGGGCTCCAGCGCCGACCTGTCGGGCAGACCCCCACGCGCGTCCGCCCGGCGGGCAAGGCCCGTCCAATGGTCGATCAGGAACTGCGTGTCAGGGTGAAACATGGACCCGGCCTCCCTGCGGCGGGCCGCAAGGACCGGGCCGGACCGAAGGCAACGGAAACGAAAGGCTTTTGCGCTTCAGATGCAGGCTGGAGCGGCCCGCGCCTTGCTGGGCCGCGCAGGAATTTATCTGGAGGTCGGCCCATGCGGGTGCGGATCATGAACTGGGCCCCGGCCGCGGCGACCTTCGTCGTCATGACCGTGGCCGCCGG
>JAEZIH010000034.1 GCA_023416055.1 Pseudomonadota bacterium
CTTCTCCGTCCATGTCGCGCCAGCCGACGATGCGCAGGCCGTAGCCTTCGAGCGCGGCGGGGTTGGGGCGCGTGGAGCTCATAACGATCATGTCGCGTACGCCGAGATCGAGCAGGATCTGGGCGCCGACGCCGTAGTTTCTCAGGGCCCGGTCGACCGCCGCCGGCTTGCTGACGCCCGACAGCCGTTCAGCGAGGCCATGCAGCTCGGGGTCGCGCAGGAAGACGGTGACGCCTGCGCCGGGATGGTCGCTGATCGCCCTCAGCGCGCGCGGCACATAGTTCTGACGCGCCTCGACATGACCCAGCAGGTCGGCGGCGAAGTCCACCTGATGCATGCGCACAAGGGTCGGCTTGCCCGCTTCGATCTTGCCGTGGACGAGAGCGACGTGCTCCACGCCCTCGATGACGTTGCGGTACAGCATCAGCCGGAACGGCCCGCCGTGGACGCTCTCGAACGGCGTGTCCATGACTCGCTCGACCAGTCGCTCAGTGCGGCGGCGGTAGGCGATCAGGTCGGCGATGGTTCCGATCTTCAGCCCGTGCAGCTGGGCGAAGGCGATCAGGTCCGGCATCCGAGCCATGGTGCCGTCGTCGTTCATGATCTCGCAGATCACGCCCGCCGGCGTCAGCCCGGCCATGCGGCTGATGTCCACGGCCGCCTCGGTGTGGCCGGTGCGGACCAGCACGCCGCCGTCGCGGGCCACCAGCGGGAAGACGTGGCCGGGCGAGACGATGTCGTCGGCGCCGCGGTTCGGATCCACGGCCACCTGCACCGTGCGGGCTCGGTCGGCGGCGGAGATGCCCGTGGTCACCCCTTCCTTCGCCTCGATCGAGACGGTGAAGGCTGTGCCCATGCTCTCGCGATTCTCGGCCGACATTGGCGGCAGGCGCAGCTGGCGCGCCCGCTCGGCGGTGATGGCGAGGCAGATCAGTCCGCGCGCGTGGCGGGCCATGAAGTTGATCTGGTCCGGGGTCGCGAACTGGGCCGGGATGATGACATCGCCCTCGTTCTCGCGGTCCTCGGCGTCGACGAGGATGTAGGGCCGCCCGTTGCGGGCGTCCTCGAGGATGTCCTCGATCGGGCTGATCGGGCTGTCGTTCATACTGGCCGCCAGTTGCATCAGGCCGTCTCCTGCCACCGCGCGAGGTATCGCGCCAGCATGTCGATCTCGAGATTGACCGCGTCGCCCGCCTTCAGGCCGCCCAGCGTGGTCGCTTCCCAGGTGTGAGGAATGATGTTGACGCCGAAGCGGCGGCCCTCGACGGCGTTCACCGTCAGGGACACGCCGTCCACGGTGATCGAGCCTTTGGGGGCGATGAAGCGGTGCAGCGGCTCGGGCGCCTCGATCTCGATGCGGTGCGAGCCGCCTTCGGGCGTCAAGGACAGAACCCGGCCGAGACCGTCGACGTGGCCGGAGACGATGTGGCCGCCGAGCTCGTCGCCCAGTTTCGCGGCGCGCTCGAGGTTGACCCGGCCGCCTTCCTTCCAGCCTCCCAGCGTGGTCTTCGACAGCGTCTCGCCGGAAACCTCGACCGCGAACCAGCCGGAACCCTTCTCGGTCACCGTCAGGCAGCAGCCGGCGTGGCTGATCGAGGCGCCGATGTCGATGCCCGCCGTGTCCCAGGCGGTCTCGATCTCATAGCGCCGGTCGCGGTCGGTCTGTTCGACCTTCCGGACGCGGCCGATGTCGGTGACGATGCCGGTGAACATTCAGATGCGCTCGTAGCGTTCCCACAGGTCGTCGCCCAGCGGTTCGGCCGACAGACGCCGGAACTTGGGGGCGTCGGCCAGCTTTGCAAGCGCCAGGGCCGCCACGCAGGACCGCCCCTCCCCGCCCAGCAGGATGGGGGCGCGGAACCACTCCAGCCGGTCGACCAGACCGGCGCGCAGGAAGCTGGCCGCCACCTGCCCTCCGCCCTCGATGAGAACCGAAGCTGCACCGGCCCGTCGGATCGCCCGCAGCGCCGCTTCCGGCGAAGGGCGGCCGTCAGGGGCCTCCACCTGCTCCACACGGGCCTGCCCTACGGCCGTAGGCTCCGCGGCGGTCAGGATCAGGCTGTCGCCCTGGACGATCTTCGCCGTCGCGGGCGTGCGCAGGCGGCTGTCCAGCACGACCCTCAACGGCTGGTCGACCGGCCGGCCTGGCAGGCGGGCGGTCAGTTCGGGGTCGTCGGCGAGCACCGTCCCGACGCCGACGAGGATGGCGTCATGGGCGGCGCGCAGCCGATGGCCTTCCAGCCGCGCCGCCTCGCCGGTGATCCATTTCGACTCGCCGGACGCCGTGGCGATCCGCCCGTCGAGGGAGGTCGCCAGCTTGAGAGTGACGGAGGGGCGCATCAGCGCGGGCCGGACTCGTCGTCCAGGCCCTCGTCCCCGAGGAAGCGGGCGAAGTCGCCGGTGTGGCGGAAGTCCTTGTAGACCGAGGCGTAGCGCACATAGGCCACCTCATCGACCGACTTCAGCGCCTTCATGATGAAGTCGCCGACCGTCGAGGACGGGATCTCGGTCTCCCCGAGGCTCTCCAGCTGGCGGACGATGCGGCTGACCAGCTGCTCGATCTGCTCAGGCTGCACCGGCCGCTTGCGCAGGGCGATGCCCAGCGAGCGCTCCAGCTTGTCGCGATCGAACGGCGTGCGCCGCCCGTTGCGCTTGAGGATGACCAGCTCGCGCAACTGCACCCGCTCGAAAGTGGTGAAGCGCCCGCTGCACTGCGGGCAGGAGCGCCGGCGCCGGATGGCCGCGCCGTCGTCGGACGGGCGGCTGTCCTTCACCTGGGTGTCCGCATTTCCGCAGAAGGGGCACTTCATCAGTCGCTCATCCGTAAATCGGGAAGCGACGGGTGAGCTCGCGAACCTCGCCGGAGACGCGCGCGGTCACCCCCGCGTCGGCTTCGTCGCCGCCCTTCATCGAGTCGATGACGTCGGCGATCCAGTGGCCGACCTGCTGGAACTCGCCCACGCCGAAGCCGCGGGTGGTGCCGGCGGGCGTGCCCAGGCGGACGCCCGAGGTCACGGTGAACGGTGCGGTGTCGAACGGCACGCCGTTCTTGTTGCAGGTCATCAGGGCGTGCTCCAGCGCCGCCTCGGTGGCCTTGCCGGTGACGCCCTTGGGCCGCAGGTCGACCAGCATCAGGTGGCTGTCGGTGCCGCCCGAAACGATCGCCGCGCCGCGCTCGACCAGCACGGCGGCCAGCGCCCGGGCGTTGTCGACCACCTGCTGCGCATAGGCCTTGAACTCGGGCTTCAGCGCTTCGCCGAAGGCCACCGCCTTGGCCGCGATGACGTGCTCCAGCGGGCCGCCCTGCAGACCGGGGAAGACGGCGGAGTTGATCTTCTTGCCCAGCTCGACGTCGTTCGACAGCACCATGCCGCCGCGGGGGCCGCGCAGCGTTTTGTGGGTGGTGGTGGTGACCACATGGGCGTGCGGCAGCGGATCGGGATAGACGCCGCCGGCGACCAGGCCCGCGTAGTGGGCCATGTCGACCATCAGGTAGGCGCCGACGCTGTCGGCGATCTCGCGGAAGCGCCTGAAATCGATGTGCCGGCTGTAGGCCGAGGCGCCGGCGAGGATCAGCTTCGGCTTCTCCTGCTCGGCCATCTGCGCCACGTGGTCGTAGTCGATCAGGTGATCGTCCTCGCGGACCTTGTAGGTCACCGGCCGGAACCACTTGCCGGACTGGTTGGCCGGCGAGCCATGCGTCAGGTGGCCGCCGCAGGCCAGGTCCATGCCCAGGAAGGTGTCGCCCGGCTGCAGCAGCGCCTGGAACACCGCCTGGTTGGCCTGCGCGCCCGAGTGGGGCTGGACGTTGACGAAGGCGCAATTGAACAGCTTCTTCGCCCGCTCGCGGGCCAGGTCCTCGGTGACGTCGACGTATTCGCAGCCGCCGTAGTAGCGCCGCCCCGGATAGCCCTCGGCGTACTTGTTGGTCAGGACGGAGCCCTGGGCCTCCAGCACCGCCTTCGAGACGATGTTCTCGGAGGCGATCAGCTCGATCTGCTCCTGCTGGCGACGCAACTCGCCCTGGATGCCGCCGAAAATGTCCGGATCGGCGTCGGCGAGAGACTTCGAGAAGAAGGCGTCGTGGGTGAAGGCGGTCACTGGAATCCCCGGCGTTGCGGCCCGTTCATTTACGCCGCGCCACCTTCGGCCACAACATGTTGTGGGTCACCGCGACAGAAGCGCCCGCTTCAGCTTGGCCAGGGCGATGCGTTTCAGCCCCTCCGGCTCGGCCGCGGGGCCGAAGGCCGAAACCTCTACGCCGGTCGCGACGTGGACCGCCGAGCACTTCAGGTAGGCCCCGCTGCGGGTCAGTTCGAAGATGACCTCGCCGAGGTCGGCGTCAGGCGGCGACAGGGCGGCGCGCCACGTTGCAGCGGGTCCACAGCTTGTCCATGGCCGTGACCAGCTCGTCCATCATGCCGTCGTCATGGTCCGGCGACGGCGTGAAGCGCAGCCGCTCGGTGCCCTTCGGCACGGTGGGATAGTTGATCGGCTGGACGTAGATGCCGAAGTCCTCGAGCAGCATGTCCGAGATCATCTTGGTGTGGACCGGGTCGCCCACGAACACCGGGACGATGTGGCTCTCGGAATCCATTACCGGGATGCCGGCCTCGGCGAAGCGGGCTTTCAGCGCCGCGGCGCGTTCCTGGTGCCGCTCGCGCAGCTCCGGATGGGCCTTCAGCCAGCGCACCGAGGCCAGCGCCCCGGCGGTCAGGGCCGGCGGCAGGCTGGTGGTGAAGATGAAGCCCGAGGCCCAGCTGCGCACCGCATCGACGATCACCGCGTCGGCGGCGATGTAGCCGCCCATGACGCCGATGGCCTTGCCGAGGGTGCATTCGATGATGTCGATCTGGTCCAGCACGCCGTCGCGTTCGGCGATGCCTGCCCCGCGCGCGCCGTACAGGCCCACGGCGTGGACCTCGTCCAGGTAGGTCAGGGCGCCGTACTTCTTCGCCAGGGCGATGGTCCCGGCGAGGTCGGCGATGTCGCCATCCATCGAATAGACGCTCTCGAAGGCGATCAGCTTGGGCGCCGAGACCGGCGCGTCCTTCAGCAGGGCCTCGAGATGCTCGAGATCGTTATGGGCGAAGATGTGCCGCGGCCCGCCGCCATGGCGGATGCCGGCGATCATCGAGGCGTGGTTCAGGCTGTCCGAGAAAATGATCAGCCCCGGCAGGATCTTCTGCAGGGTCGAAAGGGTCGCCTCGTTCCCGACGTAGCCCGAGGTGAACAGCAGCGCCGCTTCCTTCTGGTGCCAGTCGGCCAGCTCGGCCTCGAGGTCGACGGCGGAGCGGGTGGTGCCCGAGATGTTGCGGGTGCCCCCGGCCCCGGCGCCCGCGGCGTCGATCTCGGCCTTCATGGCCTCGACCACGGCCGGATGCTGGCCCATGCCGAGGTAGTCGTTCGAGCACCAGACCACGACGTCCTGCTCCGAACCGTCGGCGCGGCGGCGGATGGCGCGCGGGAATCGGCCGCGCACGCGCTTCAGGTCGGCGAAGACGCGATAGCGGCCTTCACCCCTGACCTGCTCCACGGCGGTCTCGAATGCGGTGCGATAGTCGAACAATGTCTGCCCGGAGTCGGCGGAGGTATGTCCGGGGCTATCTGCGCCCAACGACCCGTCCAGTCCAGCGGCGGCGACGGTTAAATCGTCGCAACCTACTAATTGATAACGGTTCTCATTCCGGGTTCTGACCATGCCGCAATCTGGTCGCGGCATGGTCCGGCCGCTTTGCGCGAGATCAACCGCGAGGCAATTCTTCCAGCTTTCCACGCAGCATCTGCAGGATGCCCGAGAAGTCCCGGCCGCCGTAACCGAGGCCGTTGAACAACTGGTACAGGGCCTCGGCCTGGGCCCCCAGCGGGGTCGAGGCCCCCGCCTTGGCGGCGGCGTCCTGGGCCAGCTTCAGGTCCTTCAGCATCATGGCCGCAGCGAACCCTCCCTCGTACTCGCGGTTCGAGGGCGCGGTCGGCACCGGGCCCGGCCACGGATAATATGTGGTCACCGACCAGCTCTGACCAGAGGACTTGGCGACGATGTCGAACATCTTCACCGGGTCGAGGCCCAGCTTCTCGGCC
>JAEZIH010000058.1 GCA_023416055.1 Pseudomonadota bacterium
GCCTGACCCTCGACGGGGCCCGCACCGCCACCGTCGCCCACCGCCGCATCGGCGCCTACATCGCCGGCGTCGCCGCGGGCGCCCCGTGGAGCGAGCGCACCGCCCTTTCCGCGTCCGAGGCCGCCGAGGAATGCATCCTCCTCGGCCTCAGGACCGTCGAGGGCGCGGCCCTGTCCGACCTCGAGACGCTCGACCGCTGGGCAGACCGCGGCCCGCTGGCCGACCTCCTCGCCGACGGCATCCTCGCCCTCTCCGCCGACCGCGTCGCCGCCACCCCCCGCGGCCGCCCCGGCCTCGACGGCGTCCTCAAGGCCCTCCTGACCTGACCGAAATCGTGCTGGCTTTTCGCGAAATCCTAGCACGGATTCGCTGAACTTGCCCCGCCTTTTCAATGACATTTCGCCTTCGGGAGGCGATTTGTCCGCCTGAGGAGCGACCGGGCGCATACTGCGCGCCGCACGCCGGTCTTTGACAATCGAACCTCTCGCCGCTCCGCCCAGGAGCCGCGTCCCACTCCAGGAGGCGCCGACGTGCGCCTCATCGACCGTCGGCGCACATTTCTTGCCCCCTTCCTGCCGCGAGCCGACAGGGCCGGTTTTCCAAGTCACTGAATTTCTTCGAACCGGATGTCGACCCTGTCGACGCTGTCGACGCAAACTCCGGCGGCCCCCTCGGCAAAATCTTGCTCGCCGGCCGCCGCCCTGGTCGACACTCTGCTGCTGCTGCTGCTGCTGCTGCTGCTGCCTGCTGCCTGCCCTCCGCCCTTGAGCCGCCGCCGCCCCTCGGGCACGGTCCGGCGATGCCTGACGCCGCCGCCTTTCCCCCGATCGTCCCGCCGCCGCGTCCGGTGGAGCCGGGGCTGTATCTGGTGGCCACCCCGATCGGAAACCTGCGCGACATGACCCTGCGCGCCCTCGACGTCCTCGCCGCGGCCGACCTCGTCCTCGCAGAAGACACCCGGGTGACCGCCAAGCTGCTGTCCGTCTACGGCCTCAAGGCCCGGCTGGAGCGCTGCGACGACTACGCCTCGGCCCGCGCCGCCGAACTGGCTGTCGAGCGTCTGAAGGAGGGCGGGGTGGTCGCCCTCGTCTCGGACGCCGGCACGCCCATGGTCTCCGACCCGGGCTTCGTCGTCGCCCGCGCGGCCGTGGCCGAGGGGCTGCCGGTTCATCCCGTCCCCGGCGCCTCCAGTCTGCTGGCCGCCCTGTGCATCGCCGGCCTGCCCGCCGATCGCGTGCTGTTCGCCGGCTTCCTGCCGCCGAAGTCCGCCGCCCGGCGCACCGCCCTTGAAGAGCTGCGCCCCGGCCGCCAGACCCTGGTCTTCTTCGAGAGCGGCCCACGGCTGGCCGACAGCCTCGCCGACATGGCCGCCGTGCTCGGTCCCCGCCCGGCCGCCGTCGCCCGCGAGCTGACCAAGCTCTACGAGGAGTGCGTGCGCGGGACCCTCGCAGAGCTGGCGGCGGATCCCCGCTGCCAGTCGCCCAAGGGCGAGATCGTCGTCGTCGTCGGCCCCGGCGAACAGGAGACCGCCTCCGCCGCCGACGCCGACGCCGCCCTGTCGGAGGCCCTCTCCCGCCTGCCGCCCGGCGAGGCCGCCGCCGAGGTGTCGAAGGCCCTGAACCTGCCCCGCAAGCCCCTCTACAAGCGGGCCCTGGAGCTGAAGGGCCGGTGAGCGCCGCCCGCGCCCCGGATCGCCTCAGGGCGCCGCGGGCGACGGTGGCGAAGCGCGGCTGGCGAGTGGCTCTGGGCACCCTGTCCCATCGCCAGGGCCACCGCTCCGAATGGCTGGCCGCCCTGTGGCTGATGGCCCGCGGGTACCAGCTGCTCGGCTTCCGCCTGAAGACCCGCGCCGGCGAGATCGACATCCTCGCCCGCCGCGGCCGGGTCCTCGCCGTGGTCGAGGTGAAACGCCGGGCGACCATGGAGGCGGCTCTCGCCGCCCTGACCGCGAAACAGTACGACCGCCTGCTGGCGGCCGGCCGGGCGGTGTTGCGCCAAAGACCCAGCTTGGCCGGCCATCTGCTCAGAATCGATATGGTGGCGCTGGCTCCCGGCCGGCTTCCGCGCCATCGTCGTGGGGTTGAGCCGTTCGGAAGAGGTCGCACGTGACGCGCGAGGAAGCCGAAGCCGTTCTGACCGAGGCGGGCCAGGCCGACGACGCGGCCTTCCCCCTGCTCGAGGCGGCCATCGCCTGCGCCATCCACGACTATCCCTTCCGCGATCCCGAGCCTGTCCGCACCCTGGCCCGCAACGCCGCCGAACGCCTGGGCGAGCGCATCGGCGGCGGCGAGAGCCCTGACGAGGCCCTCGCCGAGACCATGGCCGCCGACATGCGGCTGAACGGCGACCTGCTCAACTACGACCACCCCGGCAACACCGACGTCATCGACGTGGCGGAGCGCCGCCGCGGCCTGTCGGCCACCCTGTCGGTCTTCTACATCGATGCGGCCCGCCGCGGCGGCGTCCGCGCCCAGGGCGTCGACTTCCCCGGCCACTTCCTGCTGCGCGTCGAGACGACCGAGGGGCCCGTGGCGCTCGACCCCTTCAGCCAGGGCCGGCTGGTGCTGCCGTCGGAACTGACCCGCCGCGCCCTGCGCGCCGGCCTGACCCCCCACGTCGCCGACCGCCTCGACCTGCTGATGGCGCCGGTCAGCGACCGCAAGGCCCTGCTGCGCCTGCAGAACGACCTGTTCAGCCGCGCCCTACGCGCCCAGGACTTCGAGGGCGCCGAGCGCTCGGCGCTGCGCCGCGCCCTGCTCGACCCCGAGGACCACCGTCCCTGGCTCGACGTCGCCGCCGCCCGCGAAAAGCAGGGCGCGCTGGCCGGCGCGCTCGAAGCCCTCACCCGCGCCCGCTCGCTGGACGATCCGACCGAGGTCCACCGCCGTATCTCGCTCGACCGCGTCCGCCTCCAGCTCAACTAGGGTTGCGCCGGTCCCCTCGGCTGCCCATTAGCCAAGGTCCACCGCGCGGAAGGACAGGGCATGCTCAGAGTCGCCATCCAGATGGACCCCATCGAGGCGGTCAACATCGACTCCGACACCACCTTCCTCCAGGCCATGGAGGCCCAGAACCGCGGCTACCCCCTCTGGGTCTACGACTTCCGCACCCTGGCGCTGGAGGACGGCCGTCTCTACTGCCGCGCCCGCCCGGTGACCCTGCGCCCCGTCCATGGCGACCACGTCACCTTCGGCGACTGGACCCGGCTGGACCTGGACGAGGACGTCGACGTCATCCTGATGCGCCAGGACCCCCCGTTCGACATGGCCTACGTCACCGCCACCTACCTGCTGGAGACGGTGCATCCCCGCACCCTGGTGGTGAACGACCCCGCCGAGGTGCGCTCCGCCCCCGAGAAGCTGCTGGTCACCCGCTTCCCCGGCCTGACTCCGCCGACCCTGATCAGCGCCGACCCCGTCGCCCTGAACGACTTCCACCGCCGCCACGGCGAGGTGGTGCTCAAGCCGCTGCACGGCGCCGCCGGCTCGGGCGTGGTGCGGCTGAAGGCCGACGATCCCAACCTCGACGCCCTCGTCGAGATCCACGCCACGGGCTCCCGCGATCCGCTGGTGATCCAGAAATTCCTTCCCGCCGTCTCGGCCGGCGACAAGCGCATCATCCTCATCGAGGGCGAACCGGTCGGCGCCATCAACCGCATTCCGGCCAAGGACCAGGTCCGCTCCAACCTGCGCGTCGGCGGCACGGCGGCCCCGGTCGAGCTGACCGCCCGTGATCGCGAGATCTGCGCCGCCATCGGCCCAACCCTGCGCCAGCGGGGCCTGATCTTCGTCGGCATCGACGTGATCGGCGACTGGCTCACCGAGATCAACGTCACCTCCCCCACGGGCGCCCAGCAGCTGAAGCGCTTCACCGGCGTCGACGCCGCCGCCCTGATGTGGGACGCCATCGAACGCCGCCGCCCCGCATAACGCCGCTCTTGAATTTCGCCGCTGTTCATGCTTCGTTCCCGGAACGAAGCGCAGGAGGCGCCGATGGTGGCCAGCGTCGTGACGGTGGCGTTCGAGGGGGTCGAGGCCCGGCGCGTGGACGTCCAGGTCCAGCAGCTCTCGGCCGCTGAGCCATCCTTCGTCATCGTCGGCCTGGCCGACAAGGCCGTGGCCGAAAGCCGCGAGAGGG
>JAEZIH010000070.1 GCA_023416055.1 Pseudomonadota bacterium
GAGGCCGTCGACATCACCGGCTGGCTGGGCGGCTACAATTTCCAGTGGGCCTGGGCCTCCGGCTGGGCCGCCGGTCAGGCCTGCTGAGCCGCGACGTTCCGGCCTCTTGCCGTCGCGTCAATCCGCCCCCAGTTTGATGCTGCGGGACGGGCCCCTCTGGCGCGTCCGCCGGCGGTCCCCTCCCTGCCGGCGGCGCGTGATGTCGGACCGCATCGGGCGCTTCGGCGTTCGACTCCGGCCCAATCCGCGGCGCCGGGGCGCCCGACCCTCTCGAATCCTGTCCGGAGACCGCCCCCGATGCCCCTGCTCATGTGCCCCAACGACAACGCCGCCATGCAGACGCTGGAGCGCGGCGGCGTCCAGTTCGACATGTGCCCGACCTGCCGGGGCGTCTGGCTGGATCGCGGCGAACTGGAGAAGCTGATGGAGGCCGCTACGGCCGAGGGCCGCGCCTCGGCTCCGCAGCCCGTGCCGCAGGCTCAGCCCTATCCGCCCCGGCAGCCGGCGCCGCAGCCCTGGGGGAGCCAGTCCGGCTACAGGGACGACCGTTACCGGGACGACCGCCACCGTCACGACGACTACCGCTACAAGAAGAAGAAGCGGATGGACATCTTCGACATCTTCGACTGAGGCCGCTCAGGCCGCGAGGCCGGCGGCCTTCATCAGCCCCTTCAGCGGGGTCAGAGCCTCCGGCGCGGCGGCCAGCGCGGCGCGGTTGTCCGGCGCGCGGAACAGCTTGATGGCCTCGGCCTTGGCCCGGTCCGCCGCGGGACCCGGCGGCGCGCTTTCACCCGCCGCCATGCGCAGCAGCGCCGACAGCTTCTGGTGCAGGGGAGCGGGCGATCGGGCCAGCATGGCCACGATGCGCGCCTCGGCCTCCACCACCCCGCCAACCGCGCCGATGGCCGCGACGATCTCGGTCTCGTCCCTTTCCGACAGTCCGCAGCCGCGCACGGCGCGGGTCAGGGCGGCCAGCACGCCCAGCCGCTGCGCGGGCGTCTGCTCGTTCGAATGAGCGCGCATCTCGCCCTCGAAGCGCAGCGAACCGATGCAGGCGGACAGCCAGCGGGCCGCCGCGCGCTTGTTCGCCACGCCGGTGACGTTCTCGCACAACCGCGTCAGGGCTTCGGCCTCGCACAGCACTGTGGCGCAGGGCTTCACATAAGCGGCGACAAAGTCCGCCGTGACCAGGGCCTTGGAGCGCTCGTTGAAGGCCGTCTGGACCTCTTCTAGCGTCAGCAGCCGTCCGGCCGTCGCGGTCAGGGCCGTGGCCAGGGTGCGCAGGATGTCGATCTCGCCCGAGGCGTCGGTGGGGCGCAGGCGGCGCGGGCTCATCAGCTCCCGCAGCGCCATCCGCGCCAGGGCCGCCGACAGCAGGGGGAACTGGCCGGCGGCGACGCGCTCGCCCAGCCGCGCCGCCGGACCCTCGACGACGGGCACCTGCAGCGCCAGCCGGGGATCCTGCTCGATCAGGTCCGCCACCTCTTTCGGGGCCACCATGCGCACCACGGCCGCCAGCGAGGCTCCCTGGTCCAGCGCCGGCCCCAGAACGTCCGCCAGGTTCGTCCGCGCCGCGAACAGTTCGCACATCACCTGCTCGATGGGGACCATGACCATGGCGTGCGGCGGACCCTCCATGGGGGCCCGGTCTGCAAGGTCCATCAGCCGGTCCAGCCGGGCCCGGCCGCCGCGGACGCCCTTCAGGGCGCCCGAGATGATCCCGCCCATGATGAAGGCCCGGTCCGCCTGGCCCTGCAGCCGGTGCGCGAGGTCGGCGAGCGAGTGGTTCTGCAGGTCCGGGAACTGCTTCCTGCGCCCGGCCGCCAGCACCCGTTCGATCGCCCTGTCAGCCAGCTTCTGATAGTGGCGCACCAGTTCATGGACCGGCTGGCCCACGGCCTGGCTTTCCGGCACGGCGACCTTCTGGATGGCGTGCTGCAGTTCGACCCCCGAGGCCTCCAGCCGTTCTGCCAGATCGGGGCGGTGCAGCAGTTCGAAGGCGGTGGCGCCCTGGCGGTTCAGCCAGTCTTCCAGCACCCGGCCGACCAGCTCGCGAGCCATGGGCGCGTAGAGATCCTGCGGCGTTCCGCAGCGCGGCCCGGCTTCGTCTTCGGGCACGACCCGCTTGCGCTTCACCTCGGGCGCGCCGCGGTTCAGCACGGTTACGCTGTTGAACTCCATGGTGTCGGGGTCCAGCGTCTCCTTGGTGACGCGGACGGCGACGGCGCGGTGGTCGTCGAGCAGGTTTTCCGCGGTGCTGACCGCGTGGGCGCGGTCCTCCGTCGCCATCTGGAGGGTCCAGGGAGCGGGCGCGGTCTTTCGGATATAGACTTCGTAATGAACGGGGCCGGCCATGGGACGCTCGCGCGAGGAAGCATGACCATGGCGCAAAGCCTTTAAGGTCGGGTTTCATTGCGCATTCAGGCGGCGCGGCCCATTTTGTCGCCGTAATCTCACCCAGTTGATCTAGAACGGTAACGCTTGCCGCGCGTTAGGTGTGGCGAACCGCAAGCCTCAAGGAGACCGCCCTTGGCCAACATCACCCTGGTCGACGACGACGAGAACATCGTCGCCTCCGTCTCGCTGGCGCTGGAAAGCCATGGCCACAAGGTCACCGCCTATCACGACGGCGCCTCGGGGCTCGAGGCGCTCGAGTCCAACCCGCCGGACCTGGCCATCCTCGACGTGAAGATGCCGCGCATGGACGGCATGGAGGTGCTTCGTCGCCTGCGTCAGACCAGTCCGCTGCCGGTCATCATGCTGACCTCGAAGGACGAGGAGATCGACGAGATTCTGGGCTTCAACCTCGGGGCCGACGACTACATCCACAAGCCCTTCAGCCAGCGCCTGCTGATTGAACGGGTGAAGGCCATCCTGCGCCGGTCCGGCGCCGACGGCGGCGAGGTCGAAGCCTCGGGCGACGGCTCCACCAAGGCGATCAAGCGCGGCAAGCTGTCGATGGACCCGGCCCGTCACGAATGCACCTGGGACGGCAAGCCGGTGAAGCTGACGGTGACCGAGTTCCTGCTGCTGCAGGCCCTGGCCCAGCGGCCCGGCTTCGTGAAAAGCCGGGACAATCTGATGGACGCCGCCTACGACGACCAGGTCTACGTCGACGACCGCACCATCGACAGCCACGTCAAGCGCATGCGCAAGAAGTTCCGGGTGGTCGATCCCGAGTTCGACGCGATCGAGACCCTGTATGGCGTCGGATACCGCTACCGCGAAAGCTGATCTCGCCGCTGCGGCGGACGACGACCGCCCGCGCCGCCCCCGGCGGTTCGGCGGCTCGCGGCTGGGCGGTTTCATCCTCGCCCTCAACCTGCTCAGCCTGCTGATCCTGTTCGTCGGCGCCCTTGCGCTGAACGAGTGGCGGCGAGGCCTCATCGAGGCCCGCCAGGAGACGCTGGCGGCCCAGGCCCAGCTGCTGGTCCAGGTTCTGGGCGAGCCCCAGATCGGCGTCACCCGCGGGGAGCCGACTCCCGAGCTCAACTACATCGAGGCCAGCCGCTGGCTGCGCGACAACTTCATTCCGGCCGGCCAGCGGGCGCGACTGTTCGATGTGGACGGCATCCAGGTCGCCGACAGCTACGAGGTGACCGAGGCCATCTCGGGCGAACCCCTGCCGCCCGCCCTGCCGGCGGGCTCGCCCTCCATGGTCAGGGACAAGGACAAGGCGCGCGACAGCCGCCGGCTGGCCGAGGCGCGGCGCGCCTTGGCCGAAGAAGTCGAGAACGCTCTCGAGGGCCGCTCCTCGGCCACCCTCCGCACCGCCGAGAGCGGCGATCGCGTGGTCTCGGTGTCCATCCCCGTGCGCCACGTCGAGCAGGTGCTGGGCGTGCTCACCCTCGAGGCCGGCGACGTCAACGAGACCCTCGCCGCCCAGCGTCTGGCGCTCATGCCCTTCGCCCTCGTGGCCCTGTTCGTGTCGCTGCTCTCGTCCCTGCTGCTGCACCTGTTCGTGGCCCGGCCGGTGATGCGGCTGTCGGCGGCCGCCGACGCGGTGCGCCTGCAGCGCGCCCGCGCCATCTCCCTGCCCGACCTCGATCACCGCAAGGACGAGATCGGCGACCTGGCCCGGTCGCTCGAGACCATGACCGAGACCCTGTCGGATCGCATGGACGCCATCGAACGCTTCGCCGCCGACGTGGCCCATGAGATCAAGAACCCGCTGACCTCGATCCGGTCCGCGCTGGAGACCCTGCCGCTGGTGAGGACAGAGGCCCAGCGCGAGAAGCTGACGTCCCTGCTGCAGCAGGACGTGCGCCGCCTCGACCGGCTGATCACCGACATCTCCAATGCCTCTCGCCTCGACGCCGAGCTGAACCGGGACCGCCCGCGCCCGATCGACCTCACCGTGCTGCTGCGCGAGATCGTCGACGTCTACGAGGCCGGCCTGAAGCCGGGCGGGGTGCATGTCGCCTTCGCCGCCCCCGCCGGCGAGCACGCCATCATCCGCGGCCGCGACGGCCCCCTCGGCCAGGTGTTCCGCAACCTCATCGACAACGCCCGTTCGTTCAGCCCGCCGGGCGGCCAGGTGCGCCTCACCCTGACCCGGGACGAGATCGATCCCGACCTGCCCATCCGCGTCCGGGTCGAGGACGACGGTCCGGGCATTCCGCCCGAGAACCTCGAGACGGTGTTCGAACGCTTCTACACCTCCCGTCCCCGCGGCACGGCCTTCGGCGCCAACTCGGGGCTCGGCCTGTCGATCGTGCGGCAGATCGTCGAGGCCCACGGCGGCCGGGTCTGGGCCGAGAACCGCAAGGCGGCCGACGGCGGCGTGGCCGGGGCCCGCTTCGAGGTCGCCCTTCCGGCGGCGGCCGTGGGGCGGCGGCCGTGAGCGGGCGCCAGCCCCTGCAC
>JAEZIH010000177.1 GCA_023416055.1 Pseudomonadota bacterium
CCGACCTCGCGGCTGTCATAGGTGACGCCCGTGGCCTGGAAGCCCTCGCCGGACAGGCGTCCGCCGACAGCTTGTTCGATTTCGGCGGAGGTCCAGAGGGGGGCGTGGTCAGACATGGAGGCGCAGGGCTTCGGCGGCTTCGGTCGCATCGTCGAAGGGATGGGTGACCCCGCCGACGATCTGTCCCTGCTCATGCCCTTTTCCGGCGATGATCACCACATCTCCGTCGCGCATCTGTTCGATGGCCGCGCGGATGGCGGCCCGGCGGTCGCCGATCTCGCGCGCCTCGGGGCAGCCCTGGCGCACGGCGCGGCGGATGGCGGCGGGATCCTCGGAGCGGGGATTGTCATCGGTGACGATGGCCACGTCGGCGAGCCGCCCGGCGATCTCGCCCATCAGCGGCCGCTTGGCGCGGTCGCGGTCGCCGCCGGCGCCGAAGACCACGATCAGGCGGCCGGTCGCGTGCGGGCGCAGGGCCTTGAGCACCGTCTCCAGACCGTCGGGGGTGTGGGCGTAGTCAACATAGACCTCGCCGCGGCCGGCGCCGGGGATGCGCTGCAGCCGCCCCTGGGCGCCGGTGATCTTCTCCAGCCCCGCCAGCACCCGTTCGGGCGCCTCGCCGGCGGCGATGCACAGGCCGGCGGCGACGAGGGCGTTGGAGGCCTGGAAGGCGCCCGCCAGCGGCAGCAGCACCTCGTGCAGGGTCCCGCGGACGTCGAGGGTCAGGCGCTGGCCCTCCGGCACCGCCTGGCGCGCGACGAGGGTCAGGTCCCTGCCCCGCTCGCCCACGCCCATCACTGAGAGGCCCGACATGATCGAGGCGGCGGCGAAGCTTGAGTAGGCCTCGGAGTCGGCGTTGAGCACGGCGGTGCGGCCGCGCGGCAGCAGGGTGTCGAACAGGCGCAGCTTGGCCGAGCGATAGGCCTCCATATCGCCGTGGTAGTCGAGGTGGTCCTGGGTCAGGTTGGTGAAGGCCGCGGCCTTCAGCGACACCCCGTCCAGCCGGCGCTGGTCGATGCCGTGGGAAGAGGCCTCGAGGGCGAGGTGGGTGACCCCGCCGGCGGCCAGCTCGGCCAGCATCCGCGCAGCGTCGGCGGCGTCCGGGCTGGTCAGGCCGGGGCCCGTCAAGGCCTGGTTAACGTTACCTGTTTGTTTCAAAACCCCGAGCGTCCCCATGCTCGCGGCGGACAGTCCGAGCGAGGCCCAGATCTGGCGGCAGAAGGCGGCCACCGAGGTCTTGCCGTTGGTGCCGGTGATGGCGACGCAGGTGGCTGGCTGGGCTCCGTAGAAGCTGCGCGCGGCGATGGCGTAGGTTCGGCGCACGTCGCCCGAGGTGACCAGCACCGGAGCGAGCGCCGCATCGGTGTCCGCCGGGGCCAGCACCGCGGCTGCACCCTGCGACAGGGCCTGGGGGATGAAGGCGCGGCCGTCAGCCGCCGTGCCCGGCAGGGCGACGAACAGGCTGCCGGGGGCGACCTTGCGGCTGTCGGCGGTGACCCCGGTGATCACCGGGTCGGCGGGCACGTCGCGCCGCAGCAGGGCGGACAGCTTGATGGCGGAGGCGGCGCTCATCGACCGTCGCCCTCCACGTCCTCGAAGGCCGGGATCTTTTCACCCAGGGCCGTGCGGTAGCGGTCGGCCCGGCGCTCGACACCGAGGAAGGGCGCGATGCGGTCTGCGATGCGGCCCACCGCCGGAGCGGCCACGAAGCCCCCCGTGCGCGGATAGGTCCCCGGCTCGTCGATCAGGATCAGGATCGAGTAGCGGCGGGCGTCGACCGGGCCGTCAGTCGGGAACACCGCCGCGAAGGTGCCGACGGCGTGGGTCGGATCGTAGCGGCCGTTGACCAGCTTGTTGGCCGAGCCGGTCTTGCCGCCGACCCGCAGGCCCGGCGCATCGGCGCGGCCGCCCGAACCGCGCACCACGTTGCGGCGGAGCAGGTCGAGAATGGTCAGCGAGGTCTCGCGGGTGACCACCTGACGGCTTTCGGCGTTCGGCAGACCGCCCTTGCGCAGGGTCAGCGGGATGTATTTGCCGCCGTTGGTCAGAGCCCCCATGGCCGCGGTCATCTGCAGCGGCGTGATCATGATGCCGTAGCCGAACGACAGCGAGGCCAGGGTGGAGTCGTCCCACCGCGACGGCCGACGCGGCCGGGCCGACTCGTGCAGCTCGATCGGCGCCGGGTCCAGCAGGCCGAAGCGCTTGAAATAGTCCTGCATCACCGTCGGCCCCATTTCGACGGCCAGGCGCGAGGTGCCGATGTTGGACGAGTGGAGGTAGACTTCCTCCAGCGTCAGGACCTGGTTGGTGGCGTGGAAGTCGGTGATGCGGCGGTTGCCGATCATGAAGGCTTCGGAGGCGTCGAACAGGGTGTTCATGTCGGCGCGGCCGGTGTCGAGGCCGGCGGCGACGGTAAAGGTCTTGAAGACCGAGCCCATCTCGTAGTGGGCCGAGGTGGCGCGGTTCAGCCGGTCGCTGGTCGGCCAGCTGGCCATGCCGAGGATTTCGCCGGTGTGGACGTCGGCGATGATGCCCACGGCGCCCTTGGCCTGGGTCTCGGCCACGGCCTTGGCGAGCTCGTTCTCCAGCACGCCCTGGACGCGCAGGTCGATGGACAGGGGGAAGGTCTCGCCGCGCGCGCCGGCCTCGCGGATCTCGCGATTGAAGGCCAACTCGGCGCCGGTCAGGCCCTCGCCGCCGGAGTCGGTGACGCCCAGCACATGGGTCGCCGAGGCGCCCAGCGGATAGACCCGACGATCCTCAGGCTCGAAGGAGACGCCCCCGAGGGCCAGACGGTGCACCGCCGCCTTCTCGCCGGGAGTCAGGCCGGGCATGACGATCAGCCGGCGGTGGCCCGACAGGACCCGGTTCAGCCGGGCCATCGGCACCCGCGGCAGGGCCCGCTTGATCTGGACCGCGGCGGCCTGGCGATCCCAGACCTGGGCCGGGTCGATGTAGAGGCCGTAGTGGACGATGTTGCTGGCCAGCAGGGCGCCGTTGCGGTCGACCACGTCGGCGCGCGACACGGCGTTGGGATGCGCGGCCGAGCCGACGCCGCCCTTGGGCGCCAGCAGGGCGGCGTTCACCGCCCCCGCTGCGAGGCAGACGAAGACGGCCATGAACAGCGACAGGATGACGAAGATGCGGACCCGGGTGTCCTCTTCGGGCCGGGCGTCGGCGCGCGCGCGGCCGAAGGAGTGCTCGATCCGCCACACCAGCTCGGACAGCCAGCGCCACGACGGCATGGAGACGCCGGCCACCGGACGGCCGGGAGCGGGGCGGCTCCAGGCGTGAGGGTCGTCGTGGACGCTCATCGGGCGTCCTCCGTCGCTTCAGCGCCCTCAGCAGGCCCCGTTTCCGTCGGGATGGTCGGGGCGACGATGACCGCGGGCGCCGGTTCCGGAATGGGGGCCAGCTCGGGCAGTCTGGCGAGGGTCGCCTGATGCTTCACGTCGACAGGCCCAAGGCCGGCCTCGCGCGACAAGGCCTCCAGCCGGCCCGGCTGCTCCAGCCGCGCCACCTCGGCGCGCAGCAGACGCACGCGCTGGCCGTTCTGGGTGATCTGACGCTCGAGGCTGGCGATGCGGGCGCTCTGGCTCGCCGCTGCGGCCTTGGCCAGGTAGACGGAGAAGATCATCGCCGCGACCAGAACGAGACCGAAGATCTCGATCCAGCGGACGCCGCGGACCTTCCAGTCGAAGACGCGCTTGAAGACCCGCGCCGCGCTCATGCCGCGATCCTCCCCCAGGCCGGGGCGTCGGTGCGTACGGCGGCGCGCAGGCGGGCCGAACGGGCGCGCGGATTGGCGGCGCGTTCCTCCTCGCCGGCCTCGCGGGCGCCCTTGAAGCTGAGCGTGAAGCTGGGGCGGCGCGCCTCGACCGCGGCCGGGGCGTGGCGCGAGCCGCCGGGCGCGTTCCCGGTGCGCTCGGTCAGGAAGGCCTTGACGATGCGGTCTTCCAGCGAATGGAAGGTGACCACCGCAAGCCGGCCGCCCGGGGCCAGCGTGGCCTCGGCGGCCTCGAGGCCGGCGCGCAGCTCGCCCAGCTCGTCGTTCACCGCGATGCGCAGGGCCTGGAACACGCGGGTAGCAGGGTGGATGGGGGCGCCGCGGCGGCCGCCCAGCGCCTTCTCGACCACCTCGGCCAGGTCGAGCGTGCGGGTGAAAGGCTGCTCGACCCGACGCCGCAGGATGGCCGTGGCGACCCGTCCGGACTGACGCTCGTCCCCGTAGAGCTTGAAGATATGGGCCAGCGGGCCGTGGTCCCAGGTGTTGACGATGTCGGCGGCGGTCTCGCCCTCGCCCGACATGCGCATGTCCAGCGGGCCGTCGCGCATGAAGGAGAAGCCCCGCTCAGCCTGGTCCAGCTGCATCGAGGAGACGCCGATATCGAAGACGACGCCGTCCAGACGGGGCTCGCCGCTTTCGGCGAAAGCCTCGGCAAGACCCGAGAAGGGAGTGCGGATCAGACGGAACCTGCCGGGGAAGTCGTTGGCGACGGCGTCGGCGTGCGGCTGGACCGTCGGGTCGCGGTCCAGGGCGATGACGGTCGCTCCGATCGCCAGGATGGCGCGGGTGTAGCCGCCCGCGCCAAAGGTGGCGTCGATGATCACGTCGCCGGGGCGGGGCGCGAGCGCCTCCAGCACTTCAGCGAGCAGAACGGGTGCGTGCGGCGAGGTCATGCGCCCTCCCCGGCCGGACGACGGCCGGCCAGCAGGGCCTTGCGCCCGGCCTCGCCGCGCTCGCGCACGGCCTGGCGCGCCAGCGCGCGGCGTTCGTCGCGCCGGGCGTTCCAGCGCGCCCGGTCCCAGATCTGGAAGCGCGAGCCGAGGCCGACGATGACCACGTCCTCGCCGAGGCCCGCGTCCTGGCACAGATGCTCGGGCAGGGTGATGCGGCCGCCGCCGTCGTACGAAAGCGGGCGCTGGCCGGCGTAGAAGGTCTCCTCCAGCGCCGTGCGGACGTCGTCGCCGAAGGGCAGCTCCTCGATCATGGCCACGTACTCGGCCATCAGCTTGTCGCCGCCGGCCTCGAGGCAGTCGGACTCGATCGAGAAGAAGCAGAAGACGCCGTGCTCGGCCCCGTTGTCCGCAGTCCGGTACTCCTGCGGGATCAGCAGGCGGCGCTTGCCGTCGAGTTGTTTCTCATAGGTCGAGAGAAACACGCCCTGCCCAACTCGGACCCTTCGATCCGCCCCTCTGCGTCATGGGCGCATTCACGCACCCGCCGAACCCCAAGCTCAGTGTCTTGGGATAGCATGGGATGAAATGGGTCTCAATGGGATTAGTTGACAGGAGTTAACCGTCGCGGCCGGCCTCAATGCTGGAAATACGGGAACATACACAGAACATTGAAAGTATAGACAGCCTGTGGATAAGCCAGGGCGGGACAGGAGAGAAGGGTCAGACGGCCTGTAAGCCGGGTTCTGTTCCCGCCAAGGCGGGCGACGATCATTCCTCTGGACCGGCCATTGCTGGCCGGTTCTCGCGACCTACCCGGACGCCTCGGGCGGTGAACCCTGCGACCGAAGCCGCGCGACGTCCCTATTCGGTCTTGCTCCAGGCGGGGCTTGCCATGCCGGTCCTGTCGCCAGGCCCGCGGTGGGCTCTTACCCCACCCTTTCACCCTTGCCCGCTCCGAAGAGCCGGCGGTTTGCTTTCTGTGGCGCTATCCCTCGGGTCGCCCCGGGCGGAGGTTATCCGCCGCCTTTTCACCGTGGAGCCCGGACTTTCCTCGGCGGGCGAGCCCGCCGCGACCGCCCGGCCGTCTGACGGGGCGACAGATGGGCCAGCGAAGGCCCCGGGTCAATCTCAGAGGACGCCGGTGTCGCTCTCGGCCGTCGCCAGCTGAAGCACCCCCATCAGGGTCGCCCGCGTCTCGCCGTCGGCGACGCCGTCCACCCGGGAAGGGCGCCAGTGGCGCTGGAAGGCCTCGACGGTGATGCGGGTCTCGTCGTCGTAGTCGCCGCCGGGCTGGAGGCCGTAGCCGAGGCGGTGCAGGCCGGCGCGTAGGACGATGACGCCCAGCCCCTCGTCGCCTGGCGACAGCGGGGCGCCGAGGGCGGCGATGCGCTCCGCGGCCGGCTCGAACCACAGGCCGTGCCCCTCCCCCGCCAGCCGCTTCCACGGAAAGCGTTCGCCCGGATCCTGCTTGCGGTCGGGCGCCAGGTCGGAGTGGCCGATGATGCGGGCGTCAGGGATGGTCCAGCGACCGCGAATGTCGGCGACCAGGTCGAGGACGGCGGCGATCTGGACCTCGGGGAAGTCGCGGTAGCCGAACTCGTGGCCGGGGTTGACGATCTCGACCCCGATCGAAGCGGCGTTGCAGTCGGTCTCCCCCTGCCACACGCCCTTGCCGGCGTGCCAGGCGCGGCGCTCTTCGGGGACTAGGCGCAGGATCGAGCCGTCCTCGTCCACGACGTAGTGGGCGGAGACCCGCGCCTCGGGATCCCTCAGGCGGGCGACGGCCTCATCGGCCGTGCGCATGCCGGTGTAGTGCAGCACCAGCATGTCGGGCGGCGCCCGGCGGTTGTCGAAATTGGGAGACGGGAGGTCCCGGACGGGCGGCATGTCAGCGGCCCGGTCGCTCCCAGCCGTAGGCGACCCAGGTCCCGTCGACCTTGCGGGCCTCGAGAACGTCGTCGCCGCGGCGGCGGCGGACCGACAGGGTGCGGCGGGCGCGCAGGGCCAGGCCGGCGAGGAAGACCAGCGCGCCGGCGAAGACCGCGATGACGGTGACGGCGGCGGCGGTGAACACCGCCAGCACGGCGCCGACGGCCATGGCGGCCATGGTCGCCATCAGCCCGCCGAGCCACATCACCGAGGCGACGAACCCGTTGGCGGGCCGGCGTCCGGAGGGCGAGCCGAAAGTCAGGCGGTCGGACTGGGTCATCATGGCGTTACCTTTCTGACGTTGCGAACAACGCCGAACCCGGAATGTCGGTCCATCGGCCTGAACGGTCAATGAGCGGACGCTTCACAGGCGAGTGTCCGATTGTCGCTCTCAGTACGGCTGGTCGGCCAGCACGGTAGCCCCGGAGGCCCGGGCCCGCTCGGTCTGCAGCCGCCGAGCGGCGGCCTTGGCCTCGGGGTCGTCGAGGATGCCGCCGATGCCGATCAGCACGCGGGCCGACTCGCCGGAGACGCCGAACAGGGCGGACAGGGCGGCGAAGGGCGACTTCGCTTCCGGGTAGCGCTTGAAGCGCACCGCCTCGTCGTTGGGGATGCGGGCCAGCTGACGGGCCTTGGCGATGGCCTCCTCGAGGCCGCCCAGCTGGTCGACGAGGCCGATGGCCTTGGCCTGGGCGCCGGTCCAGACGCGGCCGCGGGCGATCTCGCGCACCCGGGCCGGCTCAAGCTTGCGGCCGCGGGCGACGCGTTCGATGAACTGGTCGTAGGTGCGGTCGATGGAGGCGGCGAAGGCGGCCCGATCGGCGGGGTCGAAGGGGCGCGACGGCGAGAGGGCGTCGGCGTATTCGCCCCCGACGCTCATGTTGCGCATGTCGATGCCGAAGCGGCCAAGGGCGTCGGCCAGCACCAGCTTGCCGCCGAAGACGCCGATCGAGCCGGTCAGGGTGGTGGGCTGGGCCACGATCCAGTCGGCCTCGGAACTGATCCAGTAGCCGCCCGAGGCGGCGTAGTCGCCCATGGAGACGACCACCGGCTTGCCGGCGGCGCGTGCGGCGCGGACGGCGGCGAGGATCTGTTCGGAGGCGTCGGGCGAGCCGCCGGGCGAGGAGACGCGGAAGACGATGGCCTTCACCGAACTGTCCTCGATGGCGTCGTAGATGGCTTCGGCGAGGTCGTCGGACATGATGGCCGAGCCGCTGCCGAACGGGTCGGCCCTGCCGCCCGTGCCGGTCATGATGGCCCCTTCCCCGCCGACGATGGCGATGGCGTTGCGGCCCGAGCCCTGGCGCTGCCCCCTGGACGAGGCGTAGTCCGAGAACTCCACGATCGCTGAGCCCTTGCCGGCGCGGCGCCGGGCCTCGGCCTCGGCCTCCTCGACCTGGCCGACCTTGTCGATCAGCTTGCGCTGCAGCGCTTCGGCCGAGGACCAGGGACCGCCCTCGATGGTGGCGCGCAGGGCCTCTGGCGTGACCTTGCGGTCCTGGGGGGCGTTGGCGAGGGCCGAGGTGTAGATCGAGGTCATCCACGCCGACATCGCCTCGCGATGGGCCGGGGTGAAGTCGCTCTCGGTGTATTCGTTGACCGCGTTCTTGTACTCGTAGCGCTGTTCGAACTGGGCGTTGACGCCGTATTTTTCGAAGGCGCGGCCGAGGAAGATCGAGTCGGTCGAGAAGCCCGCCAGCTGGAAACTGGAGGTGTTCTGCATCCACAGTTCGGAGGCCGAGGCGCCCAGCATGTAGCTGGAGACGGCCGCGCCGACAGGCTGGAAGCCCTGGGCGTGGGCAATGACGACCTTGCCCGAACGACGGAAACGGCGGACGGCCTGGCGGATCTCGTCGGCGGCGGCCGGAGTGATGCCGCCCTCGGGCAGGCGGATGAGCAGGGCCTTCACGCGTCGGTCGTCCTCGGCCTGGGCCAGGGTGTCGACGATCTGCATGGTCGACAGGCCGCCGCCGCCGAAGACGGCGAAGGGGTTGGTCGGGGCCTGGTCGGTAACGCCTGCGCGCAGATCCAGTTCGAGCACGGCGTTGGCCGGCGTCGGCTCCTTCGAGCTGGCCGAGCTGACCGCCACTGTGATCAGGATGAACGGCACCACCACCAGGAACAGGAAGAGGCCGGCGAAGACGCCGAGCATCGTCAGGAAGAACTGCTTCATCGAGGGGTTCGTGTCCGCGCGCGCGACTGGTTTCTGGCCGCCCCGGACCATAGGGCGGCGAGGTTTGCCGTCAAATGAACGTCGCGTAACGGGGGAATGCGGCGGAGCCGAATGGTGCGCCGCAACAGAAACGATTGCTGTGGCCGCGGGCTGATCTTATATCAGCGGCCTGCGAGCGGGGGCCGATCGCCCCGCGTCATCCGGACCGCACTCCCCATGCTGGTCACCCTGATGAAGGCCAAGCTTCACCGCGCGACGGTGACCCAGGCCGACCTCGACTACGAAGGCTCGATCGCCATCGACGCCGACCTGCTGGACGCCGCGGGCATCTTTCCGCACGAGCAGGTCGATGTGCTGAACATCACCAACGGCGCGCGCTTCACCACCTATGCCATCGAGGCGCCGCGCGGCTCGCGCGTGATCGGCGTCAACGGCGCCGCCGCACGGCTGGTGCAGAAGAACGACAAGGTGATCGTGGTCACCTACGGCCAGCTGCCGCAGGAAGAGGCCCGTCAATGGTCGCCGACGGTGGTGCTGCTGGACGACCGCAACGAGATCAAGAAGGCGGCCTGACCGCCAAAGGGCCCGCCTGACGGCGGGCCCTTCCTCGTTCTAGCGGTTCAGATCGTAGACGCCGGTGATGTCGATCCGGACGCTCAGTTCGCCCGCCGCGACCGGGGTGCCGGCCGAGTCCATGGCCATCTCGGCGCGAGCGTACATCGGACGCGGCGCCGGGGGCGCATAGCCGCCACCCTCCGTGAGCGAGCGGATGCCGCCCAGCTCGACGCCCAGGGCCTGCGAATAGAGCGCCGCCTTGGCCTGCAGGTTGCGCACCGCCAGCTGACGGGCCGCATTCTCGGCCGCCGTCGGGTCCTTGAGGCCGAAGCTGATGCCGCCGATCTGGTTCACGCCGGCCGAGACCACCGCGTCGGCGGTGGAGCCGACCTTCGACAGGTCGTTGATGATCACGGTCACCTGGTTCGAGGCCTGGTAGCCGCGCAGGCGCGGCGGCTCGTTCTGGACGTAGTCGTACTGGGCCGAGAGGTTCAGGCCCGAGGTCTGGACGTCGCGTTCGGCGATGCCGGCGCGGCGCAGGGCGGCCATGACCTGGTTCATCTGCGCGGCGTTCTGCTGCATCGCCTCGGCGGCCGTGGCGGCCTCGGTGACGACGCCGAAGTGGATGGTCGCCATATCCGGCGCCGCCTTCACCTCGCCGTAGGCCGACAGGTTCAGCGACGGTCTCTCGGTCACCGCCTGGATGGTCAGGGGCGCGCCCCCGCCCGGCTGGGACTGGGCGAAGGCCGAGGGAGCGGCGAAGGCGATGGCCGCGGCGGCCAGCAGCCCGCCGCTGACGAGGAGGGCGCGGCTGGACAACGCCGGCGCGGCAACGGCGCGGGCCTTGGCGGCGGGGGATCGGGTCATGAGGTCGTCTCCTGATGCGGGTCGGCCCGTTCACTGTCGATGCGGACCGTGGCGGCACCTTGGCCGTTCGCGCCTGAATGAACGCCCGGGCCCCGCTGGCAGGTTCCATTCATCTCGGGCGCGCGACGCCTCCGTCATCCCCTTGGCAAGCCGCCGCGCCGCCTGCTAGGCGGAAGCCGCCGCCACGGCGGGCCCGTAGCTCAATGGTTAGAGCCGACCGCTCATAACGGTCTGGTTGCAGGTTCGAGTCCTGCCGGGCCTACCGCGGGTGGATATCGTCAGTTTTCCTCCGGGCGTCAGGCGTGTACGAATACCTGTCACGCGGCAGGCAGGGAGACCCTCGGATGAAACATGTCTGGAAAGGCGGCGTCGCTGGCGCGGCTCTGGCGCTGCTCGCCTCGGCGGCTCCGGCCGCCGCCCAGAACCCGTTCGACGGCATCCCCGGCCTGACCCACTACGGCGACGCCGACGGCTGGCAGGTGAAGAAGCTGGACAGCGACGACATCTGGTATGGGCAGGCGTGCGTCATGTTCAAGAACCTGAGCGCGGGGCCCAATCCGGTCCAGGCGGTCTACCGGTTCGAGCCCGGTGAGGACGAGGTGACAATCTCGTTCCGGTTTCCGCAGCCGCAGTCGGTGCCCGATCGCGAAGCCGTCGACTGGGGTCACCTGGAGCCGGAGGAGTTCCAGTATGCGATCGATCCGACCGGGGTGTACGACATCTCGGGCCACGTCGGCTTCGAGTATATCGACGCCACCAAGGTTTACGTCGAACTGAGCCTCGACGCCGACCTCGCCGTAGTGAACCGGATGGCGGCGGCCGAACAGGTGGGCGTGGCCGTGAAGGGCCACGAGGGAGTCGCCTTCCCGACCGGTCGCGCCACGCGCGCGGTCAGCCTGGCGCGCCGCTGCCTGAGCAGCTTCCGCTAGGAACTACCAGCGCCAGCCGCCGCCGCGGCTCCAGCGGTCCTCGCCGCGGTAGCGCTCGTCATAGATGTAGCGGCCGTCGCGGTCATACCAGCCGTAGCCGTTGCGGTAGCGGTCGTAGCCGTCCAGCACATAGCCGTCGTCGTAGTATTCGATGCCCAGCAGGCCGTCCTCGGCCTCCCACCAGTTGCGCGGATAGGAGCCGAGGGCGCATTCCCAGCCCTGGCCCGGATGCCAGTAGGGCTCGTAGCGGCCGCGGTAGCGGTCGCGGAACTGCGGCCGGCAGACATACTGCGAGTAGACCCGGTTGCCGCGCGCCTGGAGGTTGGCGCGTTCCTCGGCGTAGAGAACCTCGCGCACGCCCGAGAAGACGTTGTTGTTGACCACGGCGCTGCCGGAGGCCGCGGCGACGCCGACGGAGGCGGCGCGGATGCGGCTGTCCGTCAGGCGCAGCTCGCCGTTGTAGAGCACCACGCCCTTGTCCGAACGGCCGACGCGGCTGTTGCGGATGTCGACCGAGGCGCCCTCGATGGCCACGCCCTCGACGTAGCCGACGATGGCGGTGTTCTCGATCTCGACCCGTCCATAGTCGCGGCCGGAGCGGACGATGACCCCGATCGAGCGCGGGCCGAAGGCGTTGGGCGCATTGGTCCCCTTCAGGGTGGTCGAGGCGATGCGCGAGGTCTGGCCGGCCCCCGGAATCAGCTCGAGGCCCGCCTGGGCGCCGGCGATCACCACTTCCCACGCATTCAGCACGGCGCCGTCGGCGACGATGGCCGGGGCGATGGTTGCGGCCTCGACCACCGTATTGCGGATGTCCAGCAGCCCGCCATCCGCATAGATCGCGGCCTCGTCGCCGGCGTGACGGAAGCCGACCCGGTTCATGACGATCTCGGCCCCATAGCCGACGATGCAGGCCGCATCGCCGGCGCGCGGCGAGGCGAAGACCATGTCGCGGATCTCGACCCGTACGCCCTGGGCGACGGTGAGGCACGGCAGGCCGTCGGGCGCCATCAGCGTCGGATCGTTCGACCGGGCCCAGTCGCGGGGATCGAAGCCGCCCTCGCCGATGATGGTCATCGGCTTGTCGATATTCAGCCAGCCGACGCAGGCGCCGCCGCGGGCGCGGATGACCAGCGTGCCGCCGGGACGGACGCGACGCACCGCATCCTCGACGGCCCCGCTGCCGGGATTGCCGCCGCAGTCGACAAGAACGATCTCCTCGCCGCCGGGACGATAGTCGGGATAGCCGGGCCGCCAGTCCGGACGGTGCCGGCCGTAGTCATAGCGGCGGTGGTGCGACCCGCGGCTGCGGTAGCTGCGCGTCGGCGGATCGAGCAGCAGCCCGAAGTTCGGCCGGGTCTGGCTCTCGACCCTCGCCGCCGTCTGCGCCTGGGCTTCGGAAGGCTGCGACAGGGCGAAGCCGGCGGCGGCCGCGACCATCAAGGCGGCCCCGGCGACAGCGCCGCCGATGCGGCCGAAGGGGAAACGGGTCGACGACATGGATCCACGCCCTCCTTAACGGCGCTGCTGGGAACGGGAGACCTGGGCCAGCACCGCCTGCAGGCGTCCGGCGGACGGTCCGAAACCGGACAGGGCGGAGTCGATGCGCAGGGCCACGGCCTGGGCCTTGTCCTGGTCGGCCACGCCCGAGACGCCGAGCGCGAAATAGCTGGACATGGCGAACTTGGCCTCGGGGCTGCCCTGCCGGGCCGCCTCCTCGAACCACTTGAAGGCCCGGGCGTAGTCGGCGGGCAGGCCGATTCCCTCGGCGTACATCACGGCCAGCACCAGCTGGGCCTCGGACGAGCCGTTGACGGCCGCCAGCTGAATGGCGCGGACCCGCTCCAGATAGGACAGCCGGCCCTCCATCGGGTGGCCCAGCATGGCCTCGAGGGTTTCGATCTGGCGCTTGGACAGATCCTCGGCGCGCTGGGCCGCATTCTCGGTCACGCCGAGGTAGCGCAGGGCGCGGCCGACGTGGATGAAGGGCAGCTCGCTCGCCATCCGCGACAGGGCGTAGTCGTAGGCGTCGCCGCGCGGGCGGCTCTCGTCCGAGAAGGGCACCCCCGAGGCCGGCGCCTGATTCGGATAGAATTCGAACGGCGGGGTCCACTGCCGCGCCTTGGCCTCGACGAACCGGCTGTACTGGTCGCGGCGCGGCGCGGACTTCTCGAAGTCCTTCATCAGCACATAGGCGCCGACGTCACCGGTCTGCACGGCGAGATAGTTGTACAGATAGGCGTCGACGTCGTTGCGGGGGAACAGACTGGTGGCCGACGGATAGCCGCGGCGCGCACGGCCGTCGCCCCGGTCGCCGCGGCCCCTTCCCCAGGCCTCGCGCGCCTCGCGATTGTCCTCGGGCTCGCCGAACGGGCCGTAGAGCGTGTCGTGCAGGCGGGCGAGGGTGCGGAAGCCCTCGGCGTCCTGGGTCGACAGGATGTAGACCACCCGGTCGCGCACGGCTTCCTGCTCCGCGCGGGTCATCTGGCCCAGCTGCCGGTCCAGCCGCTGATAGGCCATGTGCCGCTCGAACGCCCGGCAGTCGTCGTATTTCGAGAGAGGCCGCCAGCCGCCGAAGCCGCCCCGCTCGACCCGGTTGATCGGGGCGTAGCCCTCGTCGTTGGCCAGCGCCATGGCGTACCAGGTGGCGCTTTCGATCGGGTCCTCGATGTTCTTGTCGGTGGCGCGGAGCGCGGCGTAGCGCGCGCCGAGCTCCAGCTGGGCGAAGAAGTCGCCGCGGAAGGCGGCCCGCCGCAGCGCCCTCAAGCCGGTTTCCTGGGCGTTGAATTCCGAGCCGGTCAGGGAGGCCGGACGGGGACAGGCGTTGGAGGCGGCGTCGGTCCTTTGCCAGAATCGGACGCCGCTGGCGCCGTCGCCGCAGGATGTCATGCCGAAGGCGGCCAGGGCCAGGACTCCGGCGACGGCCGCGATGGCGACAGGTCCGCGCGAGCGGCCGAACCGGCCGCGCTCGGTCATGTTCCCTTCGCCGTCGCCCATGAACCCCTCGCACCACTGGAGCGCGCATTCCCCAGCTCGCCCGTTAAGCTTTGCGTGACCGGGACAGTCCGGTCCAGTTAACTGTCTGTCAAGGTTAACGCCGTTTTGCGACAAAGCGTTGCCGCACAGCGGCCATTTTATGACGCGGGCCAGGTTTTCCACCTAAATCAGCGGGTTGCGATTCCCCTGTGAGGGGAATTCGGAGGCCTCGCGTCACCGCGGCGGGGCGCCTATATGGGTCGGCCAGTCTGGAGCCTGATCGATGTCCTACGTCGCCCGCGACGACCGCCCTGCCGACAAGGCCGCTCGCTACGCGGAGGTCGAAGAGGAGATCCTCGCCGTGCTCGAGGGCGAGCCGAATCTGACGGCGCGCATGGCCACGGTGTCGTCGATGCTGGCGGACGCCTTCCCGGGCTTCTTCTGGACCGGCTTCTACGTCGTCGCCCCCGACCGGACGGACGAACTGGTCGTCGGACCCTACCAGGGCACCCTGGGCTGCCTGCGCATCCCCTTCGCGCGGGGGGTCTGCGGGGCCGCGGCGCGCGAACGGGCCACGCAGATCGTCGAGGACGTCAACGCCTTCCCCGGCCACATCGCCTGCGACAGCCGCTCGGCCAGCGAGGTCGTGGTTCCGGTGCTTGATCGGGACGGGGCCCTGATCGCGGTGCTGGACGTCGACGCCACCACGGTGGGCGCCTTCGACGCCGTCGACGCCGAGGCGCTGGAGCGGCTGGTGCGGCGGGTGTTCGCCGGCTGATCATCTGCTAAGCCTCGGCCATGCGGATCGGCGTGGACTTCGGCGGCACCAAGATCGAGGCGGCGGTCGGCGGCGACGACGGCGCCTTCCTGGCCCGCCGGCGCGAGCCCAATCCCGGCGGCTATGACGCCGCCATCGCCACGGTCGGCCGACTGATCGCGGCGGTCGAGGCCGAGACCGGCGCTTCGGGCCCCGTCGGCGTGGCCACGCCCGGATCTATCTCCCCGGTCAGCGGCGTGATGCGCAACGCCAACTCGACCTGGTTGAACGGCCGCCCCTTCGGGCGCGACCTCGAACAGGCGCTGGGCCGGCCGGGGCGGCTGGCCAACGACGCCAACTGCCTGGCCCTGTCCGAGGCGGTCGACGGCGCGGCGGCCGGCAAGGCGGTGGTCTTCGCCATCATCGTCGGCACCGGCTGCGGCGGCGGCGTGGCGGTAGACGGCCGGCTGATCGAGGGCGTTGGCGGCGTGGCCGGAGAATGGGGCCATACCTCCCTGCCCTGGCCATCGGCGGAAGAAGCGCCCGGGCCGGCCTGCTGGTGCGGCCAGAACGGCTGTCTGGAGACCTGGGTGTCGGGCACCGGCCTGCAGCGCGACCACCGGGCCCGCACCGGCCAGACGCTGACCGCCGAGGCCATCGTGGCCGCCGCCCGCGCGGGCGAGCCGGAGGCGCGCCGCTCGCTGGACCTGTGCATCGACCGGCTGGGGAGGGCGATCGCCATGGTGGTCAACCTGATCGACCCCGACGTCTTCGTGCTGGGCGGAGGCCTGTCGAACGTCGACGAACTGTACGAGGCCCTGCCGCCGATCGTGCAGCGCAACGCCTTCACCGACGCCTGGCAGGGCGTCATCGTGCCCGCCCGCTGGGGTGATTCGTCGGGCGTGCGCGGCGCCGCGCGCCTGTGGCCCTCGCCGGCAGACAAGGAGACCACCGCATGACCCGCACCCTCGTCGTCACCGGCGGCCACGGCGTTCTCGGCCGCGCCGTTCTCGAGGCCGCGCTCACGGACGGGCTGAATGTCGCCCTGATCGATCACGCAAGGGGCCGGAGCGCGCCGGACGGCGTGCTGGAGCTGGGCGGCGTGGACCTGACCGACGCCGCCGCGGCGGAGACGGCCATGGGGGCGGTCGCTGATCGCTTCGGCGGCGTCGACGCCCTGCTCAACGTGGCGGGCGGCTTCGTCTGGCAGACGACCGACGACGCGGAGCCGGCGTGGGAGCGGATGTTCGCCCTCAACCTGAAGACCGCTCTGAACGCCAGCCGCGCCGCCCTGCCGTGGCTGAAGCGATCCGAAGAGGGCCGCATCGTCAATGTCGGGGCCAATGCGGCGCTGAAGAGCGCGGCGGGCATGGGCGCCTACGCCGCCTCCAAGGCCGGGGTGCACCGGCTCACCGAGAGCCTCGCCGAGGAGCTGAAGGACACATCGGTGACAGTCAACGCCGTGCTGCCGTCGATCCTCGACACCGAGCAGAACCGCAAGGACATGCCGGACGCCGATCCGTCGAAATGGGTGCAGCCGGCCGATCTGGCGCGAGTGATGCTGTTCCTCGCCTCGCCGGAGAGCCGGGCGATCACCGGCGCCCTGATCCCGGTCGTCGGGCGGGTTTGATGCGGCTGGCGCGCAGCGTCCTGTTCCTGCCGGCCAGCAATCCGCGGGCGGTGGAGAAGGCGCGCGCCCTGCCCTGCGACGTGGCCATTCTCGATCTGGAGGACGCCGTCGCCCCGGAGGCCAAGGCGGAGGCCCGGGCCGCGGCGGTAGAGGCGATCCGCGCCGGCGGGTTTGCGCCCCGGCTCGGCGTGCGGATCAACGGCCTGGACACGCCGTGGGGCGAGGCCGATCTGGCCGCGCTGGCGGAGGCCGGCGCGGGACTGATCGTGGCGCCGAAGGTCGACTCCGCCGAGGCGATGCGGGCGCTGGCCGGGCGGGTTCCGGCGGACGCCGCCCTGTGGGCCATGGTCGAGACTCCGGCCGCCCTGCTGAACCTGCGCGGCATCGCCGCCGCGGCGGCGGCCAGCCCGCTGGAGGCGCTGATGCTGGGGGTTAACGATCTGGCGGTCGGACTGGGGACCGGCGCCTCGCCCGACCGCGAGCCGCTGAAGCCCTGGCTGGCGGCGACGGTGGCGGCGGCGCGGGCCCACGGGCTGGCGGCCATAGACGGGGTCTACAACGACTTCGCCGATGCGGAGGGCTTCAGCGCCGAGTGCGCCCAGGCGCGGCTGTACGGCTTCGACGGCAAGAGCCTGATCCACCCGTCGCAGATCGCGCCGGCCAACGCCGCCTTCACGCCGTCCGAAGACGAGGTCGCGCGGGCCCGGGCCGTGGTCGCCGCCTTCGCCGCGCCCGAGGCCGCCGGCCGGGGCGCGATCCGGGTAGAGGGCCGGATGGTGGAGCGCCTGCATCTCGCGGCGGCCGAACGGTTGCTGGCCCGGCTCGACCCGCGCGCCTGACCGGCGTATCCAGTCCGTTCGGAAACAGAACGCGCCCTCATGGCGCGGGAGCGCATCGGGACTCCATGACCCAAGCCGTCATCGCCGCCACCGGCCTGTTCACGCCGGAACAGTCGATCTCCAACGCCGAGCTGGTCGCGGCCTACAACGCCTTCGCCGACCGGTTCAACGACGCCAACGCCGAGGCCATCGCCGCCGGCGAGCTGGAGGCGCTGACGCATTCGTCCTCCGAGTTCATCGAGAAGGCGTCCGGCATCAAGCGGCGCTTCGTGCTCGACAAGGCGGGGGTGCTGGACCCCGAGCGGATGCGGCCGCACCTGCCGGAACGGACCAACGACGAGCTGTCGATCCTCGCCGAGATGGCCGTGAAGGCCGCGGAGGAGGCGATCGCCGCCTGGGGCAAGCCGGTCTCGGAGATCGGGGCGGTAATCTGCGCCGCCTCCAACATGCAGCGCCCCTACCCGGCCATGGCCATCGAGGTGCAGCAGGCTCTGGGGATCGAGGGTTTCGCCTTCGACATGAACGTGGCCTGCTCCTCGGCCACCTTCGGCATCAAGACCGCCGCCGACTTCATCGCCTCGGGCTCGGTCAAGGCGGTGCTGATGGTCAACCCCGAGATCTGCTCGGCCCATCTGAACTTCAAGGACCGCGACAGCCACTTCATCTTCGGCGACGTGGCCACGGCGGTGATCGTCGAGGCGGCGGATCAGGCCGAGGGCGGCTGGGAGATTCTTGGCACGCGGCTGAAGACCGTGTTCTCGAACAACATCCGCAACAATTTCGGCTTCCTGAACTCGGCAGCCCTGCCGACGGGTGAAACGGAGCCGGTCGCCCCGACCGGTCTGACGGACAAGATGTTCGTCCAGCAGGGGCGCAAGGTGTTCAAGGACGTGGTGCCCATGGTCGCCGGGATGATCGTCGACCACGCCCGCGACCTCGGCCTCGACCCGACGGCCCTGAAGCGGCTGTGGCTGCACCAGGCCAACATCAACATGAACGAGCTGATCGGCCGCAAGGTGCTGGGCCGCGAGCCCACGGCCGAGGAGAACGTCATCATCCTCGACGACTACGCCAACACCTCCTCGGCCGGCTCGATCATCGCCTTCCACCTGCACAACGACGGCTTCGCGACCGGCGACACCGGCCTGATCTGCAGCTTCGGCGCCGGCTACTCCGCCGGCACGGTGTTCGTCAGGAAACGCTGAGGCGGAGCTAAGCCTCGCGGACCAGCCAGCCGCGATAGCGCACCATGCGGCCCGCCAGCGGCAGGCGGATCTCGACGTCGAAGACGAAGCGGCCATCGGCGTCGACCTCCTCGTGCGCCGTGGTGGTCGGACAGAGGGTCCGCGGCAGGGGAAGTGGACCGAGACGCCAGCCGTCGACGCGGTAGACCAGCCGAGCGCCCTCGGGAATCAGTCGAAGGTCCATGCCTAAGGGCCCGAACCGCTCGCAAACGCGCCCTCCCGCGCGGGGCGCGGACAGCACGCTGGAGAAGGCGTGGCCGCCGATGCGCCGGCGCCAGACCGAGCGATCGCCGCCCGCCTCGATGGCGACCTCCGCGAGACAGGCGGCCTGGCCAGGCGGGAAGCCGACCAGTCGCGCCGCGAGCGCCCCCAGCGGGTTCTGCGCCCCTTCCGTCGTCGCCTCACCACGCCACAGCGATCGACCCGGCGTCTCGTGCAGGGCCCGGATCGGTGCAGGCAAACAGTCGAAGGCCGGGCCTATCGCGCGGGCGTAGATCGCGCCGCGTTCGCTGGACGCCTCGGTCGCGAGGCGATGTGAGGCCATCTCCGCCTCGATGTCTTCCAGCGCCAGCGCGCCGGCGCAGGCCCGAGCGCCGGGTTCGATCCGGCCGGCGGCGATCGCCCGGATCGCCGCAAGAGCCGGCAGGCTGGGAGTCACCGGCCCTTCGCCAAGCTCGGCGATGAGCCGCCAGACCGCGCGGGCCGCCCTGCCCTCTTTGTCCACGCCGTACGCCTCGACCCTCATCGCCCCGCGATCGGAGCCGGTGACGGAGGTCCAGCGAGACAGCCGCAACAGCAGGCCCGCCAGCGGCTTCGGATCCAAGCGGAACTGGCGGACCAGCCAACCGAGCAGCCAGGCCTGGAGGTGCGCGGGCTCCGGCTCCAGACCGGCGAGAAACCACGCCCGCTCGCGCGGCCTGAAGCGGTCGGCGAACAGATCGAGATCCGGGGTCTCGCACAGCGAGACAAGCCGCCGGCCTGCAGGGCCGAAATCACGACGGTGGAGGCCGCTCCAGCCCGGCCGCGTGGTCCAGCCGCCGCCTTCGAACACGCGCACCGGTCGCCCCAGCCACGACAGGATGGCCTGCATCACCGACAGGCCGCGCGGAGCCCGGGCCCCGGGAGAAATGGCGGCTTCCACGGACACGACCTCGCGCCAGCCCTCGGTCAGCCGGTCAAGCACCGCATTGGACAGGGCGGGGGTCGAGCTGCAGCCGGTCACGGCGACGACGCCCGCGGCCCTTGCTGAGGCGTCCAGTTCCGGGAAGGCCGCCACGAAGTCTCGGCCGTCCGCGAGGTCTACGTAGTGCAGGCTGGCGGCGATGGCGGCGCGGGCCGTGGTCGGCTCCGCCCCCTGGAACGGGCCGGCGGCGTCGGCGACGATGGCGGCGCCGGTGGCTTTCAGCGCGGCCGGGGTCAGGGTCGAGGTGTCCAGCGCGACGGCGTCAACCGTGGCGTCGGGCAAGGCGGCCTTCAGCCTGGCCGCGGCCGCCTGCGCCCGGTCAAGGCTCCGCCCCGCCGCCGTGACCTCGAAACCGTGGCGCAGCAGGCCTTCGGCCAGACGCGAGCCGAACACTCCACCCGCCCCGATCACCAGGACGCGGGTCATGAGAGGAAGCGGTCACGGTCGGCCGGATCGGGGACCATGCACTGATCAGTGCGGCCGAAGATGCGGTAGCGGTTGCGCGCGATCAGGTCGTAGAGGGGATCGCGCAGCCGGCGAGGCGCCCTCTTCAGCAGCGCCAGCGGCGCGGTCTCGGGAAATGCGCCGAGCACCGTCAGGGCGGCGTCAGACTTGAACCAGATGCGGCCGTCCAGGACCACGGCGTTGGTCTGCGGCTCGTCCGGGTCGATGCCGAAGCGCGCCGCTAGCGCTCGCCCGCGCGGCGACTGGATGGGCAGGAAGCTGAAGCGTCGTTCGCGATCCAGCCGCATCACCCACCGCACCCAGCGCGAGCAGAAGACGCAGACGCCGTCGAACAGGATCAGGCCGTCCGGTTCATCCGTGCAGGGTTGCGGCGACCAGCGGTTCATCCCGGCACGGTGGAGCGCGCCGCGAGGGCGCGCCAGGCGGCGTTACGCCGCCGCCACGGTCTCGATCTCGACCAGCCAGGACTCGTCGAAGATGCCGGTGACGATGACGGTCAGGGCGGGCTGGCGACCGGCGAGGCGGCGGACGCGGACCTCGCGGTTCTCGAGGGCATAGCGGCGGTCGGAAAGGAAGGTGGTCACCTTGACGAGGTTGTCGAGGGTCATGCCGGCGGCTGTGAGCTGGGTCTCGATGTTGTCCCAGACCTGTTCGCACTGGCCGGTGAAGTCGGCGGCCAGGGAGCCGTCCGGCGCGACCGGAATCTGGCCGGACAGGTAGAGCCAGCGGCTGGGCCCGGTGACTTCCACGGCCTGCGGATACGAGCCCTCGACCGGCGGCGAGCCGTCGCCGGTCAGGGGCCGTATCGTCGCGCTCACTGGCGCGCGGCGTCCGAGCGGGCGCGGACCTGGGCGAACTCCGAGGTCGGCTTCCAGCCCGGCCAGTCGCTGCCGTTCGCGAGGTCCAGACCCAGGTGATACAGCAGGGTCAGGTTCTCGACCGCCGAGGTGAAGTCCAGATCGGGCGACCATTCATCGGACGGCTTGTGATAGTCGGCCGCGAACTTGCCCCGCCATGCCGCCTCGCCGGCCTCCTTGCCGCCGTCGACCCAGTCCCAGCCGTGCCACGGCATGATCGCCGGCACGCCCATGCGGGCGAAGGGGAAGTGGTCCGAGCGGTAGTAGAAGCCCTGCTCGGGCATGCTGTCGTCGGTGACATAGCGGCCCAGCGGTTCGGCGAGAGCCTGCAGCCGGTCCTCGAGGTCGTTCTGGCCCTTGCCGAAGATCGGGATGTCGCG
>JAEZIH010000182.1 GCA_023416055.1 Pseudomonadota bacterium
GGCGAACGGCGCGTCGGGGGCGGACCCGGCCTCGGGTTCGGGGGTGGGGGAGGGAGCCGCCTCCGTCTCCGGCTCCGGCTTCCGGACGCGCTGTGCCGAGCCCCGGGCCGAGGTCGGGCGGCCCGGCTTGCGGCGCGGGCGCGCTCCGTCGGCTTCGGCCGCGGGGGGCGGAGGGGACGGACGCTTGGCCATGCACGGGGCTCCGGGAGACGTCAGGATCGGACGCAGGCGGGCGCTCCCGCCCTTTCGTCCGACACCATCATGGCATATGACCGCGCCTGACATGAACGCGCCGATCCGGAAATTCTCAGCGGTCGCGGTCGCCGCCGTGGCGGCGGTCAGCCTGACGGCCTGCGTCGGCGCCTTCGAGCCCCGGACCGACCCCTCGTCGCCGGTCGCAGAACGGGTCCAGGCCCTGGTCGACGCGAATCGCGAGTATCCGCGATGGGAAGATTTCCCCCGTTCGGCCGGAGCGCCCCCGCCGGCGACCGAGATCGCGGCGCGGGTGGCCGGGCTGAACCAGTCGGGCAGCGCCCTCGCCGAAGCGGCGGCCCGTATCGAATGGACCCTGACCGAGGACCCGGCCGCCTACGCCGCGGCGGTGCAGGCCCGCGTCGACGCTGTGCAGGTGGCGCCCGTCACGGCCGAAACCGCCGCTGAGATCGAGGAGTTCGCCCGCCGCACGCGCGAGCGCGGCCGCGCCCCGCCGCCGGTGGACCGCCGCTGAATCACTGAACCGGTCGCCGGGACGACAGAATCCCGGGATCATCGCCTCCAGGAGAACGCCCATGGCCGCAACGGCCCCCTATGCTTCCACGCTCGCGGCGGACGCCGCCCGCGTCACCGAGCTGGCCGCGATCGCCAGCTACGCCCAGATCGGCCGCGGCAACGAGAAGCAGGCGGACCAGCTGGCAGTCGACGCCATGCGCACGGCCCTGAACGCGCTCGACATCGACGGCAAGATCGTCATCGGCGAGGGCGAGCGCGACGAGGCGCCGATGCTCTACATCGGCGAGAAGGTCGGGACCGGGAAGGGCCCGGCGATCGACATCGCCTTGGACCCGCTGGAAGGCACGACCCTGACGGCCAAGGCCATGGCCAATGCGCTGTGCGTGCTGTCGATGTCGGAGAGCGGCGGCATGCTGCACGCTCCCGACACCTACATGGACAAGATCGCCATCGGGCCGGGCTATGCGCCGGGCACCGTCGATCTGGACATGAAGCCTCAGGACAACGTCCGCTCGCTGGCCGCGGCCAAGGGCGTGGATCCCCGCGACATAACCGTCTGCGTCATGGACCGGCCGCGCCACGCCGAACTGCTCGCCGCCCTGCGCGAGGTCGGGGCCAAGGTGCTGCTGATCACCGACGGCGACGTGGCGGGCGTGATCCACACCGCCGAGCCGGAGACTGGCATCGACCTGTACCTGGGCTCGGGCGGGGCGCCGGAAGGCGTGCTGGCGGCCAGCGCGCTGAAATGCGTCGGCGGCCACTTCCAGGGACGGCTGATCTTCCGCAACGACGACGAGCGGGCCCGGGCCGAGCGCACGGGGGTCAAGGACTTCGACCGCAAGTACGACCTGCACGAACTGGTCTCGAAGGACGCGGTGTTCGCCGCCACCGGCGTGACCAAGGGCGCCATGCTGGACGGGGTGATGGTCCGCGACGGCTTCGTCACCACGCATACGCTGGTGATGGATTCGGCCACCCGCACAGTGCAGCGCATCCGCACCAAGCGGCCATTCTGATGGCGGACGGCGGGAGCCTGCCTGCGTTTCTGGGCGTCTCCCGCTCCCTGTCTGGCCGCGCCTGGCGGCAGAGGCCGGCCGAGGCCGGATTGATCCGGGCGCATATGCAGAGCCTCGGTCTGGACGAGCCGCTGGCGCGGGCGCTGGCCTCGCGGGGCGTGGGCGCCGACCAGGGCGCCGACTTCCTGACCCCGACGCTGAAGGCGCTGTTTCCCGATCCGTCCAGCTTCCTCGACATGGACGCGGCGGCCGAGGCCATCGTCGACGCGGTGCAGTCGGGGGCCTCGGTGCACGTCTTCGCCGACTACGACGTGGACGGGGCCTCCAGCGCCGCCCTGCTGGTGCGCTGGTTCCGGGCCATGGGCGCGGAGCTGCCCATCTACGTCCCCGACCGGCTGACCGAGGGCTACGGGCCCAGCGCAAAGGCCTTCGACACGCTGAAGGCTCGCGGCGCCGATCTGGTCATCACCGTCGATTGCGGCGCGGCCGCCAACGAGGCGGTGGCCCACGCCTGCGCTATCGGCCTGAAGGTGGTGGTGATCGACCACCACCTGATGCGCGAGCAGCCGCCCGAATGCCTCGCCGTGGTCAACCCGAACCGGCCGGGCTGCAATTCGGGGCAGGGCAACCTCGCCGCCGCAGGGGTGGTGTTCGTGCTGCTGGCGGCGCTGAACCGCGAGGCGCGGCGGCGCGGCCTGTTCGACGGGCGCGAGCAGCCCGACATTCGCAAATGGCTGGACCTGGCGGCCATGGGAGCGATCTGCGACGTCACCGGCCTGACCGGCTTCAACCGGGCCCTGACCAGCCTCGGCCTGCGGGTCATGTCGGACTGGGCCAATCCGGGCCTGCGCGCCCTGCTGGCGGCGGCGGGGAGCGAGCCGGGGCCGGCCAAGTGCAACCACGCCGGCTTCATCCTCGGGCCGCGCATCAACGCCGGCGGACGGATCGGCAAGTCGGACCTGGGCGCACGACTGCTCTCGACCGACGACCCCGCCGAGGCCATGGCTCTGGCCCAGGAGCTGGACGCCCTGAACATCGCCCGCCGCGAGGTGGAGCGGCAGGTCACCGACCAGGCGGTGCGTCGCGTCGAGGCTTCGGGCGCCCACGCCGATGGCAGCCCCGTGGTGGTGATCGAGGGCGACGACTGGCACCCGGGCGTGGTCGGCATCGTCGCCGGCCGGCTGCGCGAACGCTGGCGGAAGCCTGTCGTGGTGATCGGCGTCGACGCCGTCAACGCCATCGGCAAGGGCTCCGGCCGCTCGCAGCCGGGCATGAACCTGGGCCGGGCGGTGCAGGCGGCGTGGGAGGCCGGGGTGCTGCTGGCCGGCGGCGGCCACGCCATGGCCGCGGGCCTGACGGTGAAGAGCGACGCCATCGGCCTGCTGCGCGACTTCCTCAACGACCGCATGGCTGGCGAACAGCCGGCCGCCGAGGCCCTGGATGCTGTCGAGATCGACGCCCTGGTCGAGCCCTGGGCGGCGACGCGGCCCCTGTTCGAACAATTCGAGCAGCTGGCGCCCTTCGGGCCCGCCAATCCGGAGCCGATGTTCGCCATGGAGCACGTCACGGTGCGCGAGGCCGCGGCCATGAACGGCGGGCATGTGCGCTGCCGGCTGGTTGGGCCGGACGGATCGTCGGTGCGGGCCATCGCCTGGCGCTGCGCCGATCTTCCCGGCGGCCAGGCCCTGCTGGCGGGGTCGGGCGGCCTGGCCGTAGCCGGGCGCCTCAAGGCTGACGACTGGAATGGACGGCGCGGCGTGCAGCTGGAGATCGAGGACGTCGCCGACCCGCGCATGACCTGAACCCTGGTCTGCGAAATTCTGCGGCCAAGCCGCTTGCAAGCTTCGGAATCGGCGGCTATATCGCCGGCTCCCCGCGCAGCGGTCCCTTCGTCTATCGGTTAGGACGTCAGGTTTTCAACCTGAAAAGAGGGGTTCGATTCCCCTAGGGACTGCCACG
>JAEZIH010000201.1 GCA_023416055.1 Pseudomonadota bacterium
TGATCCCCATGACCGGCGAGTTCCGCATCCGCAGCCACAAGCTGCTGATGATGGTCGCCTGGGGCCAGCAGCGCATCGACCCGGGCGAACGCGATCCGGGAGACAGCTGGACGCAGTTCTAGGGAGCGCTGGCTTTCCTGCGCCAAGCGACCCGGTGGAAGACGAAACCGGCGAAAGCTCCGGGAAGCAGGAGGAATACGGCGGCGGTCGTGGCGCCCGACGCGCCGCCTGCCAGTCCGCCAAAGGTTCCGGCTGCCGCCGCGGACATCAGGGAGCCCAGCGTGGCGGTCGTAAGAGGTGCCGCTTCACCTCGGCGCTCGAGGAGGGTCGCAGCCGGGAGTCCCACGGCCTGCAGACCGATCAGAAACGCCAGGCCGGCGACCATCCAGGTGATCAGGAACACGATGACCCCCCAGGTCATCACCGAGCTGAGCGGCGCATTCGTTCCGGTGAAGCCGCCTGTAATCGCCAGAAGCTGAATACCGCAGATCGCGCCGCCGACGCCCGCGGCCGCAAGGCAGGCCTTGGCGGCCCGTTCTCGATTGAGAGTCACCGTCCCACCTCCAGCAAGTCGAGTGATCGCGTCCTGCCCGTCATGCCGTCCGGCGTCCGCACGTCCCATGCAAGGCCCAGCCGTTCGAGCAGCTGGATGAAGCGGAAGCCCCAGTCGCTCTGGCCGGGATAGAGGCCGATGCGGGCAGAGCCGGGGAAGGCGTGGTGGTTGTTGTGCCAGGCCTCGCCCATGGTCGGGATGGCGGCCCACGGCACGTCGTGAGCCTGGACGCCCGCGCCCCTGACCTCCCAGGTCTGCGGGCCGCGGCGATGGGCGAGATGGCCGACGAACCAGTGGCCCGTCACCGAGGTCGCCACGCGCGCGCAGACGCCCCAGACCACGAATCCCCAGCCGCCGAGCAGGAACAGGACGGCGGCGATCGGGAGCTGCTGCAGCATCCAGGTCCGCTCCAGGAAGCGGTAGAAACGGTCGCGGCCGACACGGCCGAGGTCGAAGGCTGGCGGGCAGATCAGTTCCAGCCGGCAGTGTATCTGCCAGACGGCGTCGATCAGCATGGGCCGGCGATGAGCCAGGTAGTCGTGGCAATCGGGCTGTCGCTGCGCCCAGTCGCGCAGGTCGTGGGTGCGGATCATCCAGAACGGCCCGCTCATCCCGACGGCGGTCCCGATCCAGACAAGGACATGCTCCAGCCACAGCGGGCATTTGAAGCTGCCGTGGATCAGCCGGCGGTGGAAGCCGACTGAGTGACCGAGGAGCAGGGCACCTCCGGTGGTCAGAGCGAAGACGGCCAGGGCGGCGGGGCTGACGGTGAGAGGGCCGAAGATCAGGGCGGCGGCGAGCATGGCGCCGTTCCACAGGGAGTGGGCTGCGTCCCAGACGACGCGGCCTTCGACCGGACTGCAGCCGGGGGTCTCGACGAGGCTGTTCACGGCGCAGGGGTCGTCCGGATCGTGCATATCCCAGCCCTTCATTATTTAAGTCATGACTTAATCACTGAAATAGCGCACTGGCAAGTGGTTCGCAAATCGCTTAAATGTCGCGGCATGCAGCGCGTCTTCGAAGCCCTGTCGTCGGTGGTCCGGCGCAAGATCCTCGCCTATCTGGCCCATGCCGACATGACGGCAGGCGAGATCGCGGCGCGCTTCGAGATTTCGAAGCCGGCGGTGTCGCAGCACCTGTCGGTGCTGGAGAACGCCGGCCTCGTGACCAGCGAGAAGAAGGGCCAGTACGTCCACTACAGCCTGGTGGCGGATCACCTGGCCAATACGCTGAACGCCTATGCGCAGGAGGTCTGCCCGGTGTCCAAGCCGCTGAAGGCGGAGAGCGCCAGGATCGCAGCCGGACGGAAGACCTGACGCCGCTGTAACTTGCGCGTCGCCGTGCGAGCGTCGATGGTCCCGGGCTGAGGTTTCCGGAGGGTTCCATGCGTCGTCTGCTCGTCTCCACCGTCTGCGCTTTCGCCGTGCTGGCGGGAGCTCCGGGCACGGTTCTGGCGCAGGAGGGGGCGGCTCCGGCGGCCGAGGTGCAAAGCGAGGACGCGCGGCTGGCTGCGTTCTTCGAAGAGGCTTTCCAGGAACAGATCGCCCTGTCGCCCCAGACCATGACGGCGCTCGGGATCAAGCGCGACTACGACAGGCTGAACGACACCACGGACGCGGCGGCCGAGCGGGCGCTGGCGCTGTCGGAAAGCCAGCTGGCCCGCATGAAGGCCGAGTTCGATCCGGCGATGCTGAGCGCCGACAGCCGGATGTCGATGCGGCTGTTCGAATACGGCGTCGAGCAGGCGCGGCTGCAGAACCGCTGGCGCGACTGGGGCTATCAGTTCGCGGCCAACGGCAATCCGACCACGGGCCTGCCGGTGTTCATGATCAACAACCACCGGGTCGACAGCGTCGAGGACGCCGAGGCCTATGTCTCGCGGCTGAAGGACGCCGAACGGGTCATGCACGAGATCGCCGACGAGCTGCGCCAGCGGGCCGCGGCGGGGGTGATCTCGCCCTATTTCGTCTTCGAGCCGTCGATCGCCAACACGCGCAACATCATCGCAGGCGCCCCGTTCGACGACGGGGCCGACAATCCGGTGTGGGCCGACTTCCAGAAAAAGGTGGCGGCGCTTGACGCGGACGAGGCGACCAAGGCGCGGCTGCTGAACGAGGGGCGGGCGGCGCTGACCGGCGAGTGGAAGCGCGGCTACGAGCATGTGCTGGAGGCGCTGGCCGAGGTGCAGGCGCAGGCGGCGGCGATGCCGGATCGTGACGCGGGCGTGTGGCGGCTGCCGGACGGCGAGGCCTACTACAACGCCCGCCTGCGGCTCTCGACGACCACCGACCTGACGGCCGACCGGATCCACGAGATCGGCCTCAGCGAGGTGGAGCGCATCCACGGCGAGATGCAGGCCATCATGGACCGCATCGGCTTCGAGGGCTCGCTGCAGGAGATGTTCGCCCTGCTGAAGACCGACCCGCGCTTCCAGTATCCGAACACGCCCGAGGGCAAGGAACAGTATCTGGCCGACAGCCGCGCCTTCATCGCCCAGGTGATGGAGGCGGCGCCGCGCTGGTTCAGCGACCTGCCGGAGGCGGCGCTGGAGGTGCGGGCGGTGGAGCCGTGGCGGGAGTCGACCGCCTCCGTGGCCTTCTACAACAGCCCGGCCCCCGACGGCTCGCGGCCGGGCATCTATTACGTCAACCTGTCGGACATGACCCAGGTGCTGAAGCCCCAGATCGAGGGCATCAGCTATCACGAGGGGGCGCCGGGGCATCATTTCCAGATCGCGTATGCGCAGGAGATGCAGGGGCTGCCGTCGTTCCGGCGCTTCGGCGGCTACGGCGCCTATGCCGAGGGCTGGGGGCTGTACGCCGAGCGGCTGGGCAAGGAGATGGGCTTCTATCAGGACCCCTATTCCGACTTCGGCCGCCTCTCCACCGAGCTGTGGCGGGCGGTGCGGCTGGTCACCGACACCGGTCTGCACGCCAAGCGCTGGAGCCGGGAACAGGCGATGGAGTATTTCCGCCAGAACTCGCTGCTGTCCGAACGCGACATCGCCAAGGAGGTGGAGCGCTACATCACCAGCCCGGGGCAGGCGACGAGCTACAAGATCGGCGAACTGAAGATCATGGAGCTGCGCCAGCGGGCGCAGGCGGTGCTCGGCGACCGCTTCGACATCCGCGACTTCCACGCCGTGGTGCTGGGCTCCGGCTCGGTGCCGCTGGATGTGCTGGAGGATCAGGTGGACAGCTGGATAGCTGGGAGGGATTAGGTTCCAGGTTCTGGGTTCTAGGTTCCAGGTGCAGAGCGCCAAGGGCGAGGGGCCGTCCTCTCGCCCCCTGGAACCTAGAGCCTAGAACCTGGACCCTCCCGCCTGTATCAGGCGGGCCATGCCCTTCACCGCCACCGTCCTGACCATGTTTCCGGAAGCCTTTCCGGGGCCGCTCGGCGTGTCGCTGATCGGCACGGCGTGGCGCGAGAAGGGGCTGTGGAGCCTCGAAACCCTTGACATCCGGGCGTTCTCCGACGATAGGCGCGGCTTCCTGGACGACACCCCTGCGGGCGGCGGACCGGGAGCGGTATTGAAGGCGGACGTGGTGGCCCGGGCTCTGGACAGCCTGACCGGGCCGCGGCGGCCGCTTTTGTACATGAGCGCCCGGGGCCGGCCCCTGACCCAGGCGCGCGTCAAGGAATGGGCGCAGGCCGACGGGATCGTCGTGCTGTGCGGCCGTTTCGAGGGGGTGGACCAGAGGGTGCTGGACGCCCGCGGGTTCGAGGAGGTCTCCGTCGGGGACGCGGTGCTCGCCGGCGGCGAGGCGGCGGCCATGGTGGCGATCGAGGCGTGCGTGAGACTGCTGCCCGGCGTCCTCGGCCAGGCGGACAGTCTGAGTAGCGAGAGTTTCGAGGACGGCCTTCTGGAGCATCCGCAGTACAC
>JAEZIH010000261.1 GCA_023416055.1 Pseudomonadota bacterium
GCCCCGATCGGGCCAAGGGGCCGCCCGTCAGGCGCGGACCCGAGGCGCGCCGCGCTGATCGTGGCCGCGACGCCCGGCCAGAGCCCCGCCACGCCGAACCCCGGCGGGTCGTCGAGCAGCGACGCCAGGAGGTTCGCCAGCGCGCCAACGCCGGGCGCGATGAGGTTCGCCGCCGGACGGACGACCGCCGCCGGGAAGCCCAACGCCGCGTCGAGAAGCGCCGCGATGACCTTCGGCGCGCCAGCGTCGACCGCCGCCATGACGCTCGTCGCGACCGTGAGCGCGAGGCGGAACTGCGTCGGAGACTGCAGGATCGCCGCAACGTCGCCTTTTTCCGCGCCTCGCCGGAGCGCCACCTGATCGCCGGCTGTCCCCCGGGTCTGGCGCGCAAGAACAACGGCTGCCTGCCGCCCGGCCAGGCCCGCAAGATCGCCCACGATCATGCGCGCTGGGACTATCTGTGGGACCGCCGCGACGTCCGCCGATACCGGTATGACGACGGCTATCTGTACCGCTACGACACCCGCGGCGTGCTGCAGGGCTGGGCGCCCGTGCTGGGCGGGGCGCTGGGCCTCGGCTCGGTCTGGCCGACGCAGTACCGCTATGAACCGGCGCCGACCTATGTCGTCGACTACTACCGCCTGCCCGACCGGTACGACTACCGCTACGCCGACGGGGTGCTGTACGGCCTCGATCCGCAGACCCAGGCCATCAGCCAGGTGGCGGCGCTGCTGACCGGACAGCAATGGAACGTGGGCCAGGCCATGCCGGCCGGCTATGACATCTACAACGTGCCCTACGGCTACCGCGACCGGTACTACGACACGCCGGACCGCTGGTACCGCTACAGCGACGGCTACGTCTACCAGGTCGATCCGACCACGCAGCTGGTCCAAGCCGTCGTGCAACTGCTGACCTGAGGAGAGCCCGATGAGATCGATCGCCGCTTGGGCGGCCGCGCCCCTGGCCGCCCTGGCCCTCGCCGCCTGCCAGCCGGCCGGGACGGAGGAGGGCGACGCGAGCGCGGCGCCCGAACCGTCGTCCACTGACCTCGCCGCCGCCGTGAAGGACCACGGCGACCTCGACAGCCTCGAGGCCGCGGTGTCGGCGGCGGAGCTGGAGACGGTGCTGGCCGGCGTCGGCCCGTACACGGTCTTCGCCCCGACCGACGCGGCATTCGAGGCCGCAGGCGGTCCCCTGGCAGGCGAGGACCTGAAGGCCCAGAACGCCGCCCTCGTCCGGGCTCACGTCGTCCCGGGCGCCCTGACCCGCCAGGATATCGCGGCGGCCCTCGACCGGGCCGGCGACAAGGGCGTGGAGATGCGGACCATGGCGGGCGACCTGCTGACCTTCCACCGCGAGGGCGAGGCCATTGTGGTTTCCGCGCCTGACGGGTCGACCGCCCGGTTGGCGGGCGAGCAGTCGGTGGTTTCGAACGGGGTGATCCAGCCGGTCGACGCCGTGCTGGCGAAGGGCGGTCAGGCCGCTCCGGCCATGAAGTCGTAGACGTCGGCGGCCCGCGTCACGGTGATGGCGATGCGGTCGTCGCGGATCTCGATCTCGCCGCGCGCCACAGGGTGATTGTTGGCGAGGATCCACACCTCGTCCGACTCCGAGGCGTCGAGCGGAATCACGGCTCCGCGGCCCATCCGCAGAAGCTGGGCCATGGGCAGCACCGAGCGCCCCAGCACGACCGAAATCTCGACATCAACGGCTTCGATCTGTGACACGGGATACTCTGACGCTGACTGGGACTGGGCGGGTGGTTGTTGCATGGTGCTCCCGTTCCGCACATTGAGGGCGACATGCTTTCCCAGTCCTTAAGCCCAGCCCTGCCGAAGCTCCGCCGAGACGACGGTGCGGCGGTCGAATGGGCGGTTTCGCGAGACCGGGTCGACTACCCCGCGGCTGTCGAGGCCATGGAGGCGCGCGCAGCCGCCATCGCGGCTGGCGAGGCGGGCGAGCTGGTCTGGCTGCTGGAGCATCCGCCGCTGTACACGGCGGGGGTGTCGTCGAAGGACGACGATCTGCTGGAGCCCGGCCGCTTCCCGGTGCACCGCACCGGGCGGGGCGGACAGTTCACCTATCATGGCCCCGGCCAGCGGGTGGCCTATGTGATGCTCGACCTGAACCGGCGTGGCCGGGACGTGCGCGCCTTCGTCCGCGGGCTCGAGCAGTGGATCATCGGCGCCCTCGACGAGTTCGGCGTCCCGGCAGACGTACGCGAGGGACGGGTCGGCGTATGGGTCGAGCGCAAGGGGCCCGGCTGGAGCCGGGAGGACAAGATCGCCGCCATCGGCGTCAAGGTGCGCCGCTGGGTCAGCTTCCACGGCGTTTCACTGAACGTCGAGCCGGACCTGTCCCACTTCAGCGGCATCGTGCCGTGCGGCATCCAGGAGCATGGCGTCACCAGCCTGGTGGACCTCGGCGTGCCGGCGACCATGGACGAGGCGGACGAGGCGCTCAGGGCCAGCTTTCGCCGGGTCTTCGGCGAGGTGGCGGCGGGGCCTCCGCCGGCCTGAGATTCAGCTCCGGGGATCTTCGTCGTCGACGTCGCTGCGGCGGCGCAGGATGTCGGACCAGTGGTCGGCGAGCACCAGCAGGGCCTGCCGCCGCGCGGGGTCGTCTTCCGGCACCGCATCCCGGATCAGACCCGAGAGCTCGCGGCGAATGTCGTCGGCCGACTTGCTCATGCAAGGACAAGTCCTTGGCGGGGAAGAGGTTTCAACGCGACAGCAAAAAGGGATCGGCTTCGAGATGGGCCGGCGAGACGCCGTCAGGCCGGGTCCGCGGCGGGACGGCGCCGGCGCTTACGGTCCAGCTCTTCGAGCACGTCGGCGATGAGCTGGTCGCGGGTGAAGCCGGTGACGTCCCGGCCTCGGTCGGCGGGGCCGGTACGGGCCATCAGTCGCCACTCCTGGGTGCGGCGGGGCTCGGGCGCGTCGAGCGCGGTGAAGGCCGGCAGGGGCCGCGCGGCGGCGGCGAGACGGTAGGCGAAGGGGAAGCCGCCCTCGGGCGCTGAAAGCGTGACCCCCTCGGCATCGCGCGTGACGGTGATGTCGCTGAAGCCTTCGCCCTCCAGCGCCTCCTGTACCGCCGTCAGCGCCGGCACGCCGTGCGCCTCGATTTCCCGGTCGATGTCGCGCCGCCGGGCCGGGGCGAGGATGCGCTTGAGGCGCTCGCCCAGCGGCGGGACGGGATGGACCACCGGCACGCCGCGGCGGTCGGCGTTCATCTGGCGCACCAGGCCGAAGGCGAGGGCGATCATGATGACTGTGAAGGGCAGGGCGGCGACGAGGGTGGCGGCCTGCAGCGCCCCCAAGCCGCCGGCGAGCAGAAGCAGGGCGGCCGACAGCCCCTCCAGCGAGCACCAGTAGACCCGCTGCCAGCGCGGCGTGTCATCGGCGCCGCCCGAGGCGATGGTGTCGATGACCAGCGAGCCTGAGTCGGCCGAAGTGACGAAGAAGACGGCGACCAGCAGCACCGCCAGCGTCGAGGTGATCGCCGTCCCCGGCAGGTATTCGAGGAAGCGGAAGATGGCCGTGGACAGGTCGGCCTCGACCGCCGCCGAGATGGCGCCCGCGGCGCCGCCCATGTCCAGCGCGATGGCCGTGTTGCCGAAGATGGTCATCCACACGAAGGTGAAGCCCGCCGGGACCAGCAGCACGCCGAGGATGAACTCCCGTACCGTGCGGCCGCGCGAGATGCGGGCGATGAACATGCCCACAAACGGCGACCAGGCGATCCACCAGGCCCAGTAGAACAGGGTCCAGTTGGCCATCCAGCCGCGCGGCTCATAGGCGTACTGGTTGAAGGTGCGGACGAAGAACTCGTCGAGATACAGGCCGAGGTTCTGGAACACGGCCTTGAACAGGAAGCCGGTGGGGCCGACCGCCAGCACGAAGATCATCAGCAGGACGGCGAGCACCAGGTTCAGCTCGGACAGGCGGCGCACGCCGCGGTCCAGCCCGGTCAGCACCGAGACCATGGCCGCGCCCATGACCAGCGCGATCAACCCGACCTGCACCCCGGCCCCGACCGGCAGGTCGACGAGGTAGTTCAGGCCGCTGTTGATCTGCGCCACGCCGAAGCCCAGCGAGGTGGCGATGCCGAACACCGTGCCCCAGATGGCGAAGATGTCGACGGCGTCGCCGATGGGGCCCTTGATGCGGTCGCCGAGCAGCGGATAGAGGCCCGAGCGCAGCGTCAGCGGCAGGCCCTTGCGATAGGCGAAATAGGCCAGCGTCAGCCCGACCAGGGCGTAGATGGCCCAGGCGTGAACCCCGTAGTGGAAGAAGGTGATGACCATGGCCTCGCGCGCCGCGTCGAAGGTGCGCGGGGCCACGTCAGGCGGGGCGATGTAGTGCTGGATCGGCTCGGCGACTCCGAAATACATCAGGCCGATGCCCATGCCGGCGGCGAACAGCATGGCGATCCAGGACAACCACGGGAAGTCCGGCTCGGCGTCGTCCGGACCCAGTCTAAGGCGGCCCGTGGGGGCCAGGGCGAGGGCTATGACGGTGAAGAGGAAGCCGGCGACGGCGGCGATGTAGAACCAGCCGAACGAGGCGATCACCTGCGCCTGCGCCGCCTGGAAGATGCGGTCCGAAGCGCCCGGCGCGAGCAGGGAAGCCGCCAGCATGGCGCCGATGACCAGACTGGCGCCCCAGAAGACGCGCGGGTTCATGCGGGATTTGAGCATGGGGAGGAAGCGTGGCGGCGCGGCCCCGGTTCCGTCGCTCGTCCAGCTGCCCGGCTGAACGCCGTCTCATCCCATGCACAGCGGGGGGCGGGGGGGCCCCAGGCGCCCGGAAGCGGCGGGCGTCCTAGCTGAGGACGATGATCGCCACGCGCCGGTTCTGGGCGCGGCCTTCGGGGGTGTCGTTGGAGGCGATCGGAGCCTCTTCGCCGTAGGAGATGGTGGCCATGCGGTTCAGGGCCACGCCGCCGGTGCTGAGGTAGCGGCGCACGGCCTCGGCCCGGGCCTGGCCGAGACGTTCGTTGTACTCGGCGTCGCCGGTCGAGTCGGTGTGACCCTGGATCTCGAGGTAGACGTTGCGGTTCTCGGCCTTGAGCCGCTGGAGCAGTTCTGACAGGCGCGCCTCGGCCTCGGGCGAAAGGGCGTGCTGGTCGGTCGGGAATTTCATCGAGTCGTCCGAAAGCACGACCTCGTAGAGGAATTTGCCTTCGGCGAGCTTGTGAGCCGCATTGGCGCGATCCAGCGCCTGGCCGGCGAGACCTTCGACCCCGGTGACCCGGGTGTCGACGACCTCCACCTGGTCACGGACGAAGCGGTGACTGGCGCAGCCGCTGGCCGCAAATCCAAGCGCGAGAACGGCGCCCGTGAGGGCCGCGGTCCTGAAAGTCGATCTGTTCAAGATGAAAGTCTCCTGTGCGGGCCGCAAGCCCGTTGAATCCCCGATTAGCCAGCTAGAGCAGCGGCGAGGGCGACGTCATGGCCTGAGCGGGGCAATAAAGTGTCAAATACGTTCACAGAACAATGAAACAGAACACCGGTCGCCACGATGCTGACGCGTGCAGATGATCTACAAGGGTAGGTCCATCATCTTGCGAGTAACCGACGAAGACATGGCCAAAGGTCGGAACGGCCAGAAGAAAGCGTCCGGTCGCCTTTGGGCAGGCGCCGGAGCGGTCAGCATCGGGCTTCACATCGCCGTGCTGATGGCGGCCAGCCTGTCAGCGCGGGGGCCGGGGACGCCGCTGGTGGATCCTCCAACGCCGGTGACGGTGACCTTGTTCCGCCCGCCGCCGCCCGAACCGCCCCCGCCGCCTCCCGAACCGGACGAGGAGGCTCCGGCCGCGGGCGGTGCGCCCGAGGAGGCCCCCGAGGCCGCGCCAGCCGCAGCGCCCGACCCTGTCCCGGAGCCGCCCCGCCC
>JAEZIH010000294.1 GCA_023416055.1 Pseudomonadota bacterium
ACCCCGAGGTGCGCGAGGCCGTCGCCCGCGCCTCGTCCGCCGCCGGCGGCCGCGCCCTGCTGGTCTGGGACGGCGACTGGGTGCAGACACCGGGCCAGGCCGGCAAAGGCCTGGCCGGCCTGCGCCAGGCCATCGCCCTTGAGGTCGCCTTCGCGCCCGAGGCCTGCCGCCGAAACCCGATGCGCGGGCTTGCCCTGATCACCTTCGCCGACGGCGAGCGCGTCGTCTTCGGCGCCGCTGACTGGCGATGGTCGCAGATGCTGGGGCGCTGACCGCCGCCCGCGATCAGGCCGCGCTGCGCCGCGCCTGGGAGGCGCAGTAGGCGACGGTGACGGCGATGCCGAACACGATCGCGCCGCAGCCAAGCCACAACGCCGTGTCGAAGGGAGCGAAGGCCCACAGGCCAGCGTAGACGAGGCCGCTGATCGCCTGGGACCAGCCGGCGACGCGGTTGACCCGGCGGGCCGCGGCCTGCGGGACCCAGGTCTTGGGCATGCGATTGCCGAACCAGGCCAGCATCAGCCCCGTGCCGCCCATGACGATGCGGGTCACCGCGTCGCCGTCGATCCAGCCTGCCTGTTTGGCCGCCGTGGCGGCCAGCGCGGCTGCGATCAGCGTGCCGGCCGTGACGAGGTAGGGGAGGGTCCCGGATTTCACCTGGCTCATGTCGTCGTCTCCTTGCCGGCCGCGGCCGGCGGTTCCGCCTCCGGGGCGGCGGAGGCCGCGCCGAAGGAGTTGACGAAGCCCAGCAGCGCATCTTCCAGCACCGACAGCTTCAGATGATAGATCACGCTCTTTCCGGTCTTTTCGGCATGCACCAGGCCGGCCTCTCGCAGCACCGCGAAGTGAGCCGACATGGTCGGCTTCGACACCTCGAACCGATCGGCGAGGTCCCCCGCGCTCATCGGGCCGGCGCGCAGCAGCTGCAGCACGCGGCGCCGGGTGGGATCGGACAGGGCCTTGAAGACGGAGCTCATGAGGAGACGTTTAGCTAAACATCGAAACGAAAGTCAAGCGGAAAGCGGCCGGATGGATCACCCGGCCGCCCGATATTCGGCAGGAGGTCAGCCCGCCGCGGTCTTCGCCGCCTTCTGCTCGGCGATGAGCACGGCGGCGCGATCGGTGATGTCGGCGCACTCCATCATGTAGGCGACGTACTCCGGCGGGGTCGGCTCGTGCGCCGGGGGCAGGTTCGGACCGCCATTGAAGGCCTGCTGGCGGGCTTCCGACGAGAGGCCGAGGCGGCCGCCGGCGAGGACGAGGTCCGCGAAGGCGATCTCGGGGGTGCGGGCGAATCGCTCGTTGATCTCCGCCGGCATGCGGTCGGGGACCTGGCGGGCCCGGCCCATGCTGCGGTGGCATTCCAGCGCGCGCAGCATCAGTGCTTCAGGGTCCAGTGACGCGACGGTCGCGGCGGGTTCGGCCTCGACGGGCGCATTGGCGTCGGTTTCGGCCTGGCTGCAGGCGCCGAGGGCCAGGCCGCCGGCCAGGGCGACGACGGTGAAGCGGGTGATCGAAGGCAGGCGAACGGTCATGGGTCCCTCGCGAGGTTGGGTGCAGGCCGAAGCGGCTCCCGGGCCTTCTAGGCGGGGAGGAGAGGCGGCGCGGCGCCATGGATATGGGGCTAGAGGCTTAGCTGGCCGCGCTGCACGGCGGCGAAGACGGCCTCGCCGCGGGAGTTGACCTCGAGCTTGCGGTAGATCGCCTTGACGTGGTCGCCGACGGTCAGCGGCGAGATGCCCAGTTCGCGGGCCGCCGATTTGTAGCTGTGCCCGCGCGAGAACAGGGCCAGCAGCTCGGTCTCGCGCGGGGTGAGGCGCTCCGTGGACGCTGCCGGCGCAGGGGCCGGGCGGAAGCGTTCCAGCAGAAAGACGGCGGCGGCGGGACTGATGGGGGCTGCGCCGGCGAGGGTCTGGCGGATGCCGTCGAGGACCGCACTGACCGGGCTGTCCTTGAGCAGGTAGCCGTCGGCGCCGGCGGAGAGGGCGGCCAGCACGGTGTCGCGGTCGCCGAAGGCGGTGATGACCAGGCTGCGGACGCCGGCGGCCTTGAGGCGGGGGATGAACTGCAGGCCGCTGCCGTCCGGCAGGCCGAGGTCGGTAAGGACCAGCTCGGGGCGAGCCTGGAGAAGGCGGTCCGTCTCCGCGAGGCAGGTCGCGACGCCGCAGACCTCGAGGTCCGGGGCGCCGCCGACGATGTCGAGGAAATGCTCGCGAACCGCCCCGCTGTCCTCGAGCACGCCGATGCGGCGGCGGTCTGTCCCGCTCACGCCGCCAGCCTTTCGGCGACGGGCAGGGGAGCCTTCAGCACCACCCTGAGGCCGGGCCCGGCGTCCTCGAGGGCCACCTGACCCCCGATCGCGGCGGCGCGCGAGCGCAGGTTGCCCAGGCCGTGGCCGCGGGAGTCGGCGGCGGAGGCGGCCAGACCACGGCCGTTGTCGGCGATTGCAATCTCCAGCTCGCCGGGGCTGCGGTCGGAGACGACGACCTCGATGCGGTCACCGCCGGAGTGCTTCATGGCGTTGGTCACGGCCTCCTGCATGATGCGGAAGACCTGCAGGACGTCGGGCGGCGGCAGGTCTCCCGCGCCGGTGCGCTCGACGCGCAGTTCGAAGGCGAAGCCGGCGTCCTCGATGCGCGGTCGGACGCGGCTGTCGAACACAGCCAGCATGGCGTCGAGCGTCGCACCAGAGGCGTCGGCCGAATCGATCATCAGCCGGATCTCGTCCATCACCCCTTGCAGGCCTTCGGCGACACGCTGGTTGTCGACCGCGCCGCGGCGGACGGACAGCAGCAGTCCGACCAGCTGGCCGCCGACGCCGTCGTGCATGTCGCGCATCAGGCGGCGGCGCTCCTCGCCGCGAGCCGCACGATCGACCAGTTCGCGCTCGCGGGCATGGGCCTCGGCCAGCTCGGCCTCGCGCTTGCTCAGCCGGCGCTCCAGAAGTGCGTTCAGGTCCACGGCCGAGCGGAAGAGGGTGAAGTTGCGCTGCACGAAGGCGGCGACGAAGGCCAGCAGCAGCAGCGGCGCGGCGTCGGCCAGATAGCCGCCCGCCAGCAGGCCGAAGCGCTCGCCCACGCCGTCGAGCGCCAGGCAGACGGCGCAGACCGACAGCAGCGCCGCCTCCAGGTGCCGGTCCTCGGCGGCCGTGGCGAAGTGCCAGACCAGCCGCGCCACCACCAGCAGGCCGGCCGCCAGCGAGAACCAGGCCCAGGCCTCGGACGCGAGGTCGAAGCCGAGCGGCATGGGAAGGAAATGCAGGCTGGCGAGGGCCCCGAGGTTGAAGACGACCCAGATCACCTCGACCACGGCCTGACCCCAGGGGAGGGGCCGCTGCGTCCAGGCGTCGATGAAGCACAGCAGGCTGGAGGCCAGCAGGGTGTTGATGGCGAAGAAGGCAGCCATGCGCCCGACGCCGCCGAAGGGCAGGTCGAAGACCAGTCCGTAGGCGGCGAAGGCCGTCCACGACCAGCACAGCACCATGAGCCAGGCGGCGAAGCGGCGGTCCTGGGAGCGGAACACCATGATCAGGGCGAACAGGCCGAGAATGAAGGTCAGCGCCCCGCCCAGCAGGCGGTACTCCGTCACCTGCCAGAAGCGCAGGGCGGTGGCGTCGCGGACCTGCTCCCACGGGCCCAGAAGCGGCGGGACGAGGTCCGTGTAGGGGAAGCCGTGCCGGACGGTGATCCAGGAGATTTCGTTCTCGCCCGCCCGAAGAACGCCGGCGGGGAGATGCACCAGCCAGGGCCGCTGGCCGTGGAAGCTCTGCTCGCCGAACTCCATGCTGCCGCGCTGATGCACGATCGAGCCGTTCACGCGGATGATGAAGTTGTCAGCCTGCTGGAAGGCGACGAGGCCAAGGCCCTCCGCGGGGGGCTCGTCCAGGTCGAACCAGGTCCGCAGCGACAGGTAGGCCGGGTCGCAGCAGTCCGTGTAGGGCAGGTCGACCTTGTCGTGGACCGTGGCGTCCGCCGCAGTGGTCGCGGGCGCCTTGAGCTCGGCGAGTTCGGCGCGGGTCGTGGGGATCCGCTCGATCGCGTCCATCTGGCCCCGCGGCCCCCACGGGGCGGAGAACAGGCCCCAGAACACGCCCTGCACCAGCAGGACCATGAGCCCGAGGCGGACGAGACTACGCCGTCGCCCCAGGCTTGCACTGGCCGAAGCCTTCATTCCCCCTCCCGCAAACCCGCGTTCAGCGCCCTTTATGGCGAAGCTTTTGTGCGTTGCAACGCGCCGGATACGCGCACCCCCATATCCATGGTGCTGATGTCGGTCCCCGGCCCGCTCTAGGAGGGCGGCGGGCAGTATCCGGCGACGGAAAGGCCCGCCTTCTCCCCGCGCTCCAAAGCGCCTGCCGAGGACCTTTCGATGAAGAAGACCCTGCTGATCGCCGCCATCGGCGCCGCACTCGCCGGCCCCGCCTTCGCCCAGTCGGCGCACCTGACCGCCAACTACGGCGAAATCCGCCTGAGCTCGGGCTTCACCCCGGATCCGTACCGCGTGAACCTGCACGGCGGCGGTTCGATCGACGCCTATTCCGACACCAACCTGCCGGCCGCCTGCGTCGGCGCCATCAGCGAGGCGCCCGACTTCGAGGTCACCTACGACGGCGGGAGCCTGCCCCTGGTGTTCCGCACCGTGGCGTCGCGCGACACCACCCTGATCATCAACGGGCCGGACGGCCGCTGGTACTGCGACGACGACAGCTACGGCGATGGCGACGCCGAGGTGCGCTTCAGCCGCCCGCGGAGCGGGGTCTACGACATCTGGGTCGGCGTCTACGGCGGCGGCACCGCCCCGGCGACCCTGCTGATCACCGAAGTCCCCTGATCCGACACCCAGGACCGTCCCCGCGCGCCGGGGACGGTCACCCTCACTGAAGGTCGATTTCCATGTCCCAAGATCCCGTCACCATCACCACCCGCACCTCGTGGTTCTCGCGGCTCGGCTCGGCCTTCGGCGGCGTGCTGACCGGCCTTGCCCTGATCGTCGCCGCCATCGCCCTGCTGGCCTGGAACGAGGGTCGCTCGGTGCAGTCGATCCGCGCCTCCAACGAGGGCGTGCGCGCCGTCCAGAGCGTCGCCGCCGACCGGCTCGATCCCGCCAACGAGGGGCGGCTGATCCACCTTACGGCCGCCGCCGAGGCCTCCAGCCAGCCCCGCGACCCCGACCTGGGGCTGACGGCCGACGGTCTCGTCCTTGCGCGCAAGGTCGAATATTACCAGTGGGTCGAAACCAGCCGCTCCGAGACCCGCACCAAGCTGGGCGGCGGCGAGGAGACGGTCACCACCTACAGCTATGACCGGCAGTGGACCTCTGTCCCGCAGGATTCGAGCAGCTTCCAGCAGGCCTCGACGCACCAGAACCCGACGCCGTCGCTCAAGGCCGGCGACTTCCGCGCCGACCGCGCCCGGATGGGGGCCTTCACCCTCGACGAATCCGTGCTGGCGCAGGTGCCCGCCGAACGCGCGCTGACCCCCACGGCCGAGCAGGCCGCGGCGGCCGCCGCCGCCCTGTCGCGACCCGTGCAGGTTCACGACGGCGGCCTGTACGTCGGCGCCAGCCCCGCCGCACCGGCCGTGGGCGACATGCGCGTGACCTACGTCGTCGCCCCGCAAGGGATGACGCTGAGCGTGATCGGGGCCCAGACCTCGGGCACGCTGAAGCCTTGGCCGACCCGCGCCGGTTCGTCCCTGCTGATGGTCCGCTCCGGCCCGGCCTCCCCCGAGCAGATGTTCGCCCAGGCCAAGGCCGCCAACCAGACCCTGACCTGGATCCTGCGCGGGGTCGGCGTGGTGGCGATGATCGCGGCCTTCGGCATGGTGCTGGCCCCGCTGGGCGTGCTGGCCGACGTGGTGCCGCTGTTCGGGACCATCGTGCGCATGGGAACCGGCCTGGTCGCCGGCGCGGCCGGCCTCGCGGTCAGCGCCGTGGTCGTGGCGGCGGCGTGGATCGCCTATCGCCCGCTGGTCGGCGTCGCCCTGCTGGCGGTGGTCGCCGCCGCGGTCGCCTTCCTGGTCTGGCGCAGCCGCCGCTCGCGCCCGTCCGCCGTCGCCGTCGGAGCCTGATCGCCCGAGCTGATCCGGCGGACAGCCCCGGCGTCCCTCAGGGCGCCGGGGCTTCGACATGCGCCCGACGGGGTAGGCGGCGCCCGGCAGGCCGCGCTACAGGGTCGGGATGGACCTCGCCCAACGCGCCTGGGATCACAGCTTCCGCATAGATCCGATCGTCCGCTCGTTGCTGGACACGGATTTCTACAAGCTGCTGATGGCGCAGTTCATCCATGACCGGTATCCGGAGGTGGAGGCGACCTTCGGGCTGATCAACCGGACCCGCTCGGTGCGGCTGGCCGGGATCATCCCCGAGGCTGAGCTGAGGGCCCAGCTGGACCATGTGCGCGGCCTGCGCTTTCGGCCCAACGAACTGATCTGGATCGCCGGGGCGACCTTCTACGGCCAGGAGCGGATTTTCCGGCCGGACTTCATCGACTTCCTGCGCCAGCTGCGCCTGCCGGACTACGAGCTGGGCGTGGAGGACGGCCAGTATGTGCTGACCTTCCGCGGCCGCTGGGCCGAAACGACGTGGTGGGAGATCCACGCCCTGTCGATCGTCAGCGAACTGAAGACGCGGGCCGGGCATCGGCAGCGCGGGCGGATGGAGCTGGACTTCCTTTATGCAAACGCCAAGGCGCGGTTGCTGCGCAAGCTGCAAAGGCTGAAGGGGCTGGAGGGGCTGGCGCTGTCGGATTTCGGAACGCGGCGACGGCACTCCTTCCTGTGGCACGAGTGGGCCGTCCTGGCGATGGCCGAGGTGCTGGGGCCGGCCTTCGTCGGCACCAGCAACGCCTTCCTCGCGATGAAGCACGGCTTCGACGCCAAGGGCACCAACGCCCACGAACTGCCCATGGTGCTGGCGGCGCTGGCGTCGGACGACGACGCCCTGAAGGCCAGCCAGTACGAGCTGTGCCGGCAGTGGCAGCAGGCCTATTCGGGCAACCTGCTGGTGGCCTTGCCCGACACCTTCGGCACCAGCCAGTTCCTGCGCGACGCCCCGCCGTGGCTGGCGCGCGACTGGCGTGGCTACCGGCCGGACTCCAAGCCGGCGATCGAGGCGGGGGAGGAGATCGTCGCCTGGCTGAAGAGGCACGGCGTCGATCCACTGGAGCGGTTCGTGCTGTTCTCGGACGGCCTGGACGTGGCGGTCGACGGACAGACGGCCCACGGCGAGGACATCCCGACGATCCACGCGCATTTCGACGGGCGGGTCGGGCGCGCCTACGGCTGGGGCACCAACGCAAGCAACGACTTCCGGGACTGCGATCCCCGTGGGGACGGCCTGTTCGACCCGCTGTCGCTGGTGTGCAAGGTCACGGAGGCGAACGGCCGCCCGGCGGTGAAGCTGTCCGACAATCCCTGCAAGGCCACGGGCGCGCCGGCGGAGGTCGCCCGCTACCGGCGCGTCTTCGGAACGGAAGGGACCTGCGAGGCGGTCCCGTGGGTGTAGCGGGGTTCAGGCCCCGGCGTAGGCCACGTTGAACTTGCCGTCTTCGAGCCCGCCGATGCCCCAGTTCAGGGTCTGGCCGCCGGCGAAACGGACCTCATAGATTTCGACCCGGCCGTATTCTCCTTCCTCGGCGCGAACGAAGGTGATCGATTCTACGGCTCCCAGGCTGGCGAGGCCCGCCGACATCTGCGGCAGCTGCTGCTGGCAGGCGGCGAGCAGGGCGCCGCCCATGATCTCGGCGGGACAGGTCCCGGCGGCGGTTTCGCTGATCATCCGGCCGAGGGCGTCCGCATACTGGCCTTCTTCCGTCTGGGCGGTCGCGGGCAGGGCGAGAGCGCCTGCGGCCAGGGCGGCGGCGAGGCTCAGGGTCAGACGCATGGCTATCCTCCGGAAAGATCAGCGACCTTGGCGTGGCCGGCCGCCGTGGGCAAGCGCGGGCGTTAGCCGAACTCGACCAGCACGTCGTCGGCGGCCACCGGGTCGCCGGCCTTGGCGGAGACCGCCTTCACCACCCCGTCGCGCTCGGCCTTGAGGATGTTCTGCATCTTCATGGCCTCGATGATGGCCACGGTTTCGCCGGCCTTGACCTCCTGGCCGGGGATCACCGGGATGGCGACGACGAGGCCGGGCATGGGGGAGAGGACCAGCTTGGAGGTGTCCGCGGCCTGCTTCTCGGGCAGGCGGGCGTAGAGGGCGGCGACGGCGGGGGTGAGGACGCGAACGCGGGCCCGGGCGGCGCGGTGGCGGATGACGAAGCCGTCGGGGGCGCGGGCGACTTCCGCCGTGAAGGGCTCGCCGTCCAGCAGGGCGCGGAACTGGGCCAGGCCCGGCCGCCAGTCGATGTCGGACAGCCGGGCCGGCTCGTCCTCGCCCTCCAGCGTCAGGGTCAGGGCCTCGGCGTCGTCGTAGGACAGGCTGACCGGGTGGGCCGCCTTGTCGACCAGCACGGTCCAGTCGGTGCGGTCGGAGGGGTCGCCGGCCTGTTCCGAGAGGATTTCGTGCATGGCCATGGCGGCGGCGACCATGATCCGGGTCTGGCGCGCGTCGGGGGCGAGGCCGTGGAAGCCGTCGGGGAACTCGTCCTTGATGTAGCTGGTCGACAGGGCGCCGGAGCGGAAGCGCGGCTGGTCCATGACCGCGGCGAGGAAGGGGACATTGTGGCCGAGGCCGGCCAGGTG
>JAEZIH010000298.1 GCA_023416055.1 Pseudomonadota bacterium
TGGTGGACGAAGCTCCAGTCCGCCCCGGAACCGCTGCGCAACCACAGCAGCCACAGGCCGAAGGCCCAGGCCGCGCCCATGGCCGGCCGCATGATGATGCCCATCAGCCGGCCCTGCCATGCGCGCAGGAGCGTGCGCATCTCGCCGCGGGCGGGCTCCGCCCGGTCGGCCTGTTCGGCGTCGTAGGCGTAGAGGCGGGGGAGGAACAGGAGGCCGGCCATCCAGGCGATCACCGCCACGATGTGCAGTCCGCGGGCCAGGTCGTACCAGTTCATCCGCCTCTCCTCTCCGTCTGGCAGGGGCAGGCCTTCCAGTCGCCCTTGCAGCCCGGGCCGTAGGGCGAAACACCGGTGCGGCCGAGGGCATGCAGGGTAGCGTCGGCGAGGGCCCCTATGAAGGGCTCGGCCGCGCTCACCGTGGGGACTCGCAGATAGGGCGTCACGCCCAGGTCGCGCGCCAGTTCGGCGTATTCGATGTCCAGCTCCACGAGGGTCTCAACGTGTTCAGAGACGAAGGCGATCGGGCAGACCACCACCCCCTTGCCGTCCCGCGCCGCCTGCTCCAGCGCCTCGGGCGTCGAGGGTCCCAGCCACTTCAGCGGCCCGACGCGGCTCTGGTAGCAGACGGCGTGGTCCACGGTCCGCCCCAGCTCGGCCAGTCGCGCCACCACTGCGGCGACGGTGCTCTCAACCTGTTCCTGGTACGGATCTCCCTTTGCGGAAACGAGCCGCTCGGGGATGCCGTGAGCGGAGAACAGAAGACGAACATCGGCGCCTCCGGCCTCATCCAGCTTCCGTCCGATCGCGTCGGCCTGGGCGTCGATCCAGCCATAGGCCTCGGGCCAGCAGCAGACGGTGCGAGCGTCGCCCGAGCCGGCGTAGGCGGCGTTCCACGCCTTCAGGGACGAGGCCGTGGTGGTGGTCGAGTACTGCGGATAGAGGGGAAGGAGGACGATCTCGTCCGGGCCGAAGACGGCCACGTCGGCGGCGGTCTCCTCGGTCATTGGCCGCCAGTAGCGCATCGAGATGAAAACCCGGACCTCGTCCTCGGGCAGGCGCGTAGCCAGCACGGCCTCCAATGCTTCGGCCTGCTTCCGCGTCTCCGGCAACAGGGGCGATCCGCCGCCCATCAGGGCGTAGTTGGCCTGCGCCGTCTTCTCGCGTCGGGTGGATATGCGCTTCGCCAGCGGAGTGCGCAGGATCCCCGGCAGGCCGATGATGGCCGGATCGTTGAACAGGTTGAACAGGAAGGGCCTGACGCTGGCCTGATCGTCGGGGCCGCCCAGATTGAACAGCACCACGGCGATGCGGCGTCCTGTCAGAGGGGTCATTGGGCGCCGATCCGCTTCAGAACCTGTTCGACGTGGGCGATCGGAACGTCGGGCATGATGCCGTGGCCCAGGTTGAACACCCACGGTCCCTGCCCCCAGGCCTCCACCAACTGATCCACCCGGCGGTCCAGCAGCGGTCCGCCGGCCCGCAGCAGAAGCGGGTCCAGGGCGCCCTGGATCGGCTTGATCGCCTGCACCCGCCGGCCGATTTCCAGCGGGCAGGCGGTGTCGAGAGCCACGGCCTGAACGTCGCACTCACGGGCGTAGCGCTCGGCCAGCGCCGCAGAGCCACGCGGGAAGCCGATCAGGGGCACGGTGACGCCGAGCTCGCGCACGCGCTTCACCAGCGCCTGGTGAGGCCGCAGCACGAGGCGTTCGAACAGGTCGTCGGGCAGGCCCTCGGCCCAGCTTTCGAAGATCTTCAGCGCCTGCGCCCCGGCGTCGGCCTGCATCTTCATATAGTGGGCGGTCGCCTCAACCAGGACCTCGAGGACCGCATCCACCTTCTCCGGCTCGGCGTAGGCGTAGGTCCGCGCCTGGGCCCGTTCGCCCTTGCCGATGGTGCGCGCCTCGCCGTCGAGCATGTAGGTGGCCACCGTCCACGGGGCCCCGGCGAAGCCGATCAGCGCCCGGTGCGGCTCGAGCTCGCCGCGGACGATGGAAAGGGTCTGGCCGACCTCGCGCAGGGCCTCCCCGGCTGCGGCGGTGCGCTCCCGCATGGCTTCAACCGCCGGCAGGGCGCCCAGCCGGGGCCCCTCCCCCGCCTCGAACCAGACGTCCTGGCCGAGCGCCCGCGGGATCAGGAGGATGTCGGCGAAGACGATGGCTGCGTCGAAGCCGAAGCGCCGCATGGGCTGCAGGGTCGCCTCGGCGGCCTTCTTCGGGTCGAGGCAGAATTCGATGAAGCCCGGCGTCGTCGCCCGGAGAGCCCTGTACTCAGGGAGATAGCGGCCGGCCTGCCGCATGAACCACGCTGGCGGCCTCGTGGTCGTCTTGCCGGCGAGGGCCTTGAGGAACAGGGGTGCGTCAGGGGGTGTCATGCACCCTTGGCCTTACCGGCGGCCCGGTCCGCGCTCAAGTCCGGGACAAGGTCGCACCCCCTTCCTACCCAATCATTCGAATTGAAGAAGGGTGGAAGGAAGCGGTGGCCCCGGGGAAAGCGTGGACAGGCGCCGGAACATTTCATGATCCCTCGCGCCCGGCGCCCCGGCTGTTCACAGGGCGGTCGACAGGGGCCGGCGGCCTGTCGAAAGCGTGGAAAAGTCCTAACAAGACCTTAACGGGCGAGGCAGGGCGGGCCCGTGCGGGGAAGCCGGCGCCGGGCGCCGTTCGATCGCTGGCGAGATGGTCCACAGTCCCGGCTCCGGCGTCTGGCGGGAGCGGGACAGATGGGCGGAGAGCGGCGGCGCCGGTCCACCCTCTTCCCCGCTCGCGGGGCCGGGCGCCGCTTGCTATGGAAAAAGGCGCCCGCCGCCGGCGGATCGGCGCCCCGCCCCGTCCACAGGAGTCCTCGCATCATGGACAGACCGTCCCCATGACTTCGGGCCGTTCCGCAGGGCCGTCGCGGCTCGCCACCTATTTCCACGTCCACCTGGTGTCGGACTCCACGGGCGAGACCCTGAACGCCATGGCCAAGGCCGTGGTGGCCCGGTTCGACGGGGTCATCCCCATCGAGCACATCTACGCACTGGTGCGCTCGGCCAAGCAGATGGACCGGGTGCTGGAGGAGATCGCCGCCTCGCCGGGCGTGGTGCTTCACACCCTTGTGGATCGGGAGCTGCGGGAACAGCTGGAGGAGGGCTGCCGCCGTCTGGACATGCCGCAGATCGCCGCGCTGGACCCCCTTGTCGGGGCCTTGTCGCGCTATCTGGGGGCCGCCCTCTCCACGCGGGTCGGCGCCCAACACGCGCTGGATACGGACTATTTCAACCGGATCTCGGCGCTGGACTTCGCCATGGCCCATGATGACGGCCAGGGCACCAATGAGCAGCTGGAGGGCGCCGACGTGGTGCTGTGCGGGGTCAGCCGGACGTCGAAGACCCCTACCTGCATCTACCTGGCCCACCGCGGCATACGCGCCGCCAACGTGCCGCTGGTGCCGGGCCAGGAGGACGGCGAGCGGCTGACGCAGCTGAAGAACCCGCTGGTCATCGGCCTGACCGTCTCGCCGGACCGGCTGGTGCAGATCCGGCGAAACCGGCTGGACGGGCTGAACGCCGGCCACGCCTCTGCCTACACCGACCACGAGGCGGTGCGCGAGGAGACGGTCAAGGCGCGGCGAGCCTTCGAGCGCCGCGGCTGGCCCGTGATCGATGTCACCCGCCGTTCGGTCGAGGAGACGGCGGCGGCGATCATCAACGTGCTCAACGAGCGGCGCACCCATCGCATGGGGACGAGCTGGTGACCGGCGAACGGCTGATCCTGGCTTCGAAGAGCGCCGCCCGACGGGCGATGCTGGAAGGCGCCGGCGTGCCGTTCACGGCGCAGGTCGCCGATGTGGACGAGGACGCGGTCAAGGCGGGGCACGATCCGGCCGACGCCTCCGGGCTCGCCGTCGAGCTGGCGCGGGTGAAGGCGCTGGCGGTGTCCCGGCAGGACCCGGACGCCTGGGTTCTGGGGGCGGACCAGACCCTGGCCTTCGCCGGCGGCCTGGTCTCCAAGGCGCCTTCCCTGGAGGCCGCGCGGACCCGGCTGGCCGGGATGCGGGGCCAGCCGCATCAGCTGCATTCCGGCGCCGCGCTCGCCCACAAGGGGCAGGTGGTCTGGGACGGGGTTGATACGGCCACGCTGAGGATGCGGGACTTCTCGGACGCCTTTCTCGAGACCTATCTGGCCGCCGAGGGCGAGGCCCTGCTGGGATGCGTCGGCTCGTATCGCCTGGAAGGCGTGGGGGCCCAGCTGTTCGAGGCGGTCGAAGGGGACTATTTCACCGTCCTGGGCCTGCCGCTGTGGCCAGTGCTCGCCGAGCTGCGTCGCGCCGGAGTGCTGGCGTCGTGACCCTGGTCGCCGGGGTGGCTGGGCGGCCGATCGGGCATTCGCTGAGTCCGGTCATCCACACCGCCTGGATAGGGGCGGCGGGCCTGGATGCCCGCTACGAGGCCTTCGAGCCGGCGGACGAGGCGGAGTTCAGGTCGTTGCTGAAGCGGGGCCGGAGCGGCGAGCTGCGGGGGCTGAACGTGACGGCTCCCTACAAGGAACTGGCCTTGTCGCTGGCGGAAGAGGTCGGCGGGACCGCCGCAGCCTGCGGCTCGACCAATCTGCTGGTGTTCGAGGATGGCACGGTGCGGGCGGACAGCACCGACGGCGAGGGCCTGATCGCCGCCCTGCGGGAACAGGCGCCGGGACTGGAGATCGCCGGGCAGAGGGTGGTGGTGCTGGGCGCCGGCGGTGCGGCCCGGGCGGCGGTGGCGGCGCTGGTCAGGGCGGGGGCCGAGGTTGCGGTGGTGAACCGCACGCGGTCGCGGGCCGAAGCCTTGACGGCCGAGGTCGGCGGAGTGGTGGCGGATGCCGGAGCGCTGACGGAGGCGGCGCTGGTGGTCAATGCCATGAGCGTTGCGCCGGAGGTCGACGTGGCGGGTCTGCGGGAGGACGCGGTGCTGATGGACATGACCTACCGGCCCCTTATGACGCCCTTCCTGCAGGCGGGGCGGGCCCGGGGGATGACGGTGGTGGACGGTCTCGCCATGCTGATCGGTCAGGCGCGGCCGTCGTTCCGGGCCTTCTTCGGGACAGAGCCGCCGGTCGCCGATGTGCGCCGGCTGGCATTGCGGGCGCTGGAGGAGGCGGCATGATCGTGCTTGGGCTGACCGGCTCCATCGGCATGGGCAAGACCACCACGGCGCGGATGTTCGCGGACGAGGGCGCGCTGGTGTGGAATGCGGACGAGGCGGTTCACCGCCTCTACGCCCCCGGCGGGGCGGCGGTCGGGCCGGTGGGCGAGGCCTTTCCGGGGGTGGTCGTGGACGGAGCCGTGGATCGCGGCCGCCTGGCCGCGGCGCTGGGACAGGACGGGGCCGCCTTCCGGCGGTTGGAGGAGATCGTCCATCCCCTGGTGCTCCGGGGCCGGCTGGAGGACCTCGGCGAGGCGGAGCAGCGGGGGGTGAAGCTGGCGGTGCTGGACATTCCCCTTCTGTTCGAGACGGGGGGGGAGGCGGCGGTGGACGCCGTGGTCGTGGTCACCGCCGATCACGAGGTGCAGGCGAAGCGGGTGCTGGACCGGCCGGGCATGACCCGCGAGCGGCTCGAGGCGATCCTTGCGCGGCAGGTTCCCGATGCGGAGAAGCGGCGCCGGGCCGACTTCATCGTGGACACCGGCCGAGGCCTTGAGGCGGCCCGGGACCAGGTGCGGGAAATCGTGGGGACGGTTCTGTCTCCGGACTGGAAAGCGCCGCGCGGTCGCCTTTCGCGGGACGCCGAAGCGGGCCATTAAGGGGCCATGGCCCGCGAGATCGTCCTCGATACAGAAACCACCGGCTTCGATCCGAAGACGGGCGACCGGCTGATCGAGGTCGGCTGCATCGAGATCGAGGACCTGCTGCCCACGGGGCGGACCTTCCACAGCCTGGTCAATCCGGAGCGGCTGATCCCGCCGGACGCCATCCGGGTGCACGGCATCACCGATGACAAGGTCAGGGACGCGCCGAAATTCCGGGAGGTGGTGAAGGACCTGATGGAGTTCATCGGCGATGCGCCGGTGATCGCCCACAACGCCGCCTTCGACCGCGCCTTCATCAATCACGAGTGCGGCCTGTGCGGCCATCCTCTGATCGAGGAGACGCGCTGGATCGATACCCTGCAGCTGGCCCAGAAGCGCTTTCCGGGCATGGCCAACTCGCTGGACGCCCTGTGCAAGCGGTTCAAGATCAGCCTGGTCGAGCGCACCCTGCACGGCGCCCTGATCGACGCCCGGCTGCTGGCCGACGTCTATCTGGAGCTGAAGGGCGGCAAGGAGCGGCGGCTGGACCTGACCGCCGTGCGTACGGTCACCGCGCAGGCCGCGTCGGCGGCCGGGGGATACGGGCCGCGCCCGAGGCCGCTGGCGCCGCGCTCAACCGAGGCCGAGCGGGCGGCGCACCTGGCGTTCCTGAAGGCCACGCTCAAGGACCGTTCGCTGTGGGCGTCCTACGGCCTGGTGGAGGCGGCGGCCGAAGAGGCCGCCTGAGGCTCAGGCCTGGGCCGTTTCGGCCGGGCCGCGGGCGATCTGCTGCTGGCGCGAGACGTAGATGCCGGCGAAATCGATCGGGTCCAGCATGAAGGGCGGATAGAAGCCGCCGTCCGCCGTGGCGCGCGAGATGATCTCGCGGGCGAAGGGGAAGAGGTAGCGCGGGCACTCGATCAGCAGCATCGGCTCGATGTCCTGCTCGGCCACGCCGGAGAGGGCGAACAGGCCGCCGTACAGCAGCTCGATGTTGAACACGGTCATGGCGTCGGTGGAGGCCTTGACGGTCAGGCGCAGCTCAACCTCGAACAGGCCGTCCTTGCGGCCCTGGGCGTTCATCTCCACGCCGAGGTCGATGGCCGGCTTGCCTTCCACGCGCAGGGAGTCGGGGGCCTTCGGGTTCTCGAAGGACATGTCCTTGACGTACTGGGCCAGGATGCGAAAGCCGGGGCCGGCAGGGGCGCCGTTCTCGGCGGGCGCGGCGTTGTTGGCGTCGGCGGGCGGCGTGGCGTCGGTCATGGCGGTCGTCTGTCTGGAATGCGTGAGGGTCGGCCCCGGAAGGCGCGGCGACTAGCACGCGAACCCCGTTGCGGCAACGACGCTCGCCCGGCGCGGTGGGCGATCCGCCGCAGCCCGGCGGCGGCGTCCTTCGCCTTGCGCGCCCCTATATCAGTCCCTAATCGTCGTTTCGCCGCGCTCGCCAGGGCGCCAGTCAGGGAATGCCCGTGTCGGTCCAGATCCAGATCGTCATCTTCGCCGTGATCGCGGCCGTCGTTCTGTTCCAGCTCTACAACGTGCTGGGCAAGAAGGTGGGGCGGCAGCCCGAAGAGGACGCCCGCGCCCAGCCGCAGGTGGTTACGCCCGCCGGCGCCGGCTCAGAGACGACCGGGCCGCGGCCCGGCGCCCTGGACGCGGTCACCGCGGCCGCCATCGCCGGCTTGAAGGCGCGCGATCCGGGCTTCGATCCGGTGCGCTTCCTCGAGGGGGCGCGTCAGGCCTACGAAACCATCGTGCGAGCCTATGCGGCGGGTGATCGCGAGACCCTGAAGCCCCTGCTGGCCGCGCGGGTGATGGACTCCTTCGAGGCCGGCATCGCCGCCCGCGAGGCGCGGGGCGAGGTCGAGGAGGCCGAGTTCGTCCATTCGCCCCGGGCTGACCTCGAGGAGGCCACGGCAGAGGACAATCGCGCGGTCGCCAAGGTCCGCTTCCTCGCCGAGCTGCGCAACAAGGTGCGGCGGACCGCCGAGCCCGAGGCGGAGCCGCAGGTCGAGGAGCGCCGCGTGGCCGAGATCTGGACCTTCGAGCGCCAACTGGGCGCCAGCGATCCGAACTGGGTGCTGGCGGGCACGGAAGCGGCCACCGCATGAGCCGCGGCCGGGGCGCCGGCGCGGCCCTGCTCCGCGGCCTGTGCCTGGGCCTCGCCCTGGCGGCCGCCGCCTGCACCACGGCGCCTGCACCGGTCGCGCCCGGACCTGTTCCGCTTCCGCCGGCCGGCCCCGCAGCGCCCCCGTCTCCGGGACCTGCGCCTGATGGACTGAGCCCGGCCGCCCTGCCCGGCTGGGACAATGAGGATCATCTGGCGGCGTTTGACGCCTGGGCCGACAGCTGCGCCGTGGCCCGCGAGACGGCGGCCCGCGTCCAGTGCGATCGCGCCCTGCAGCTGCGCCGCACCTCGAAGCCGGTGACGCCGTCGATGGCGCGGGGCTTCTTCGAGAGCGGGTTCACGGCGGTTCCGGCCGAGACCGCGGACGGCGGGCCGGGACTTCTGACCGCCTATTTCGCCCCCGAGTACGCCGCCCGCCGCGCGCCCGGCGGCGAGTTCGATGCGCCGGTGCTGGCCCCGCCCGCCGGCTGGAAGCGGGGCGACGTGCTTGCTGAACGCAGCGCCATCGAGGCGGCGCCGGAAGCCGCCTCGGGCGCCGTGCCGCTGGCGTGGATGCGGGCCGAGGACCTGTTCTTCCTGCAGATCCAGGGTTCGGGATACCTGACCTTCGCCGACGGCTCGCGAGCGCGGGCGGCCTATGCGGCCGACAACGGCCGGCCCTTCGTCGGCATAGCCCGGCCGATGGCCGAGCGCGGCCTGCTGCCGCCGGACGGGACCTCGGGCGAAGCCATCCGCGGCTGGCTGGCGTCGCATCGCGGCCCCGAGGCGCGAGCGGTGATGGCGTTGAACCCGCGCTACATCTTCTTTCGCCTGGAGCCGGACGACGGCGGCCACCCGGCGGGAGCGGCGGGCGTTCCCCTGACGGCACGGCGCTCGATCGCGGTCGATCCGGCCCACTGGCGCTACGGCGACCTGGCGTGGGTCGAGGCCGACGGCGGAAACCTGGTCGGAGCGCGAGGCAGCTATCGCGGCCTGGCGGTGGCGCTGGACACCGGCTCGGCCATCCGGGGCCCGGTGCGCGCCGACCTCTACATGGGCCGCGGCCGGGAGGCCGGAGAGGAGGCCGGGGCGGTGCGGCATCCGCTGCGAATGTGGCGGCTGATTCCGAGGCCCTGAAGACGCCCAGCCTGCGGCGCCCCTTCCGGGCGGAGCGGTTGGGGAGGGTGCGGGACAGCCGGGCTCGCCCGGTTGCAGTGAGTGTACCGTTTCGACGAGACGAACTGTCCCGCGCGGTCGTTGGACGCTCGCCCCGCCGGCTGGCGGCC
>JAEZIH010000302.1 GCA_023416055.1 Pseudomonadota bacterium
GCCTCGGCCCCTCGCTGCCCGGAGGCGGCCCGCGCAACTTCGTCGGCCGCTGGGCCGCGGACGTCTCGTGGTGCGCCAACACCAGCGGCGCCGAGCGGCCGATCGAGATCACCACGACCCGTTTCGAGGGTTACGAGAACAGCTGCGCCATCGATGACATCCAGCAGGTCTCCGACGGCTACGAGGCCGATCTGACCTGCATGGCCGAGGGATCGGTGGCCCGTGAGAGGGTCCGCATGTCCGTCACCGGCCAAGCCATGCGACTGACCTGGCTGAATCGCGACAACGCGCTGATCAACCTCACCAAATGCACCACGCTGGAGGACACCCCCGCGGGGTGATCATCAGCTGAACAGGAAGTGCATCACGTCGCCGTCCTTGACGACGTAGGCCTTGCCCTCGGCGCGCAGCTTGCCGGCCTCACGCGCCTTGGCCTCGCCGCCCAGGGCGACGAAATCGTCGAAGGCGACGGTCTCGGCGCGGATGAAGCCCTTCTCGAAGTCGGTATGGATGACCCCGGCCGCCTGCGGCGCGGTCGCCCCCACCGGAATGGTCCAGGCGCGCGCTTCCTTCGGCCCGACCGTAAAGTAGGTCTGCAGGCCCAGCAGCTTGTAGGCCTCGCGGATAAGCCGGTTCAGGCCCGGCTCCTCGAGCCCCAGGGTCTCGAGGAACTCCGCCTGCTCGGCGTCGTCCAGCACCGCGATCTCGGACTCGATCTGCGCCGAGATGACCACCGAATTGGCGCCGTCCTTCGCTGCCCGCGCGGCGACCTGGGCCGACAGCTCGTTGCCCTTGTCGGCCGAGGCTTCCTCGACGTTGGCGACATACAGCGCCGGCAGCGAGGTCAGCAGCTGCAGCATGTGCCAGGCCTTCTCGTCCTCCTTCGACACCTCGGCGAGGCGCGCGGGCTTGCCGGCGCGGAGCTGTTCGAGGGCGAGGTTGATCAGGCGAAGGGTCTGCTGGGCTTCCTTGTCGCCGCCCTTTGCGCGTTTCTCGACGTTTACTGCGCGCTTTTCGAGACTTTCGAGATCCGCCAGCATCAGTTCGGTTTCGATGATCTCCAGGTCGGAAACCGGGTCGATGCGGTTCTCGACGTGGGTGATGTCGTCGTCGACGAAGCAGCGCGCCACGAAGGCCACGGCGTCGCAATCGCGGATGTTGGCGAGGAACTGGTTGCCCAGGCCCTCCCCCTTCGAAGCCCCGCGCACAAGGCCCGCAACGTCCACGAAGGTGATCCGCGCGGGGATGATTTCCTTCGACCCGGCGATCTCCGCCAGCTTCTGCAGCCGCGGCTCGGGCACCGCCACGTCACCGGTGTTCGGCTCGATCGTGCAGAACGGATAATTGGCCGCCTGCGCCGCCGCCGTTCGGGTCAGGGCGTTGAAAAGAGTGGACTTGCCGACATTCGGCAGCCCGACGATCGCGACTTTCAGGGCCATGGTGGCTGGGTGTTCCTTGATGAGCGCGTGCCTTTAGCGGCTCGCGTCCGGTTTGTCAGGCGCGACGTCTCAGTGGGCGGCGTGGCCGGAGTCGGCAGCCGCGGGCTGGCCCACGGCGGCGGTCACTTCCAGCGGAGGCGCAGAGGCGAAGGTCAGGGTCAGCGCCACGGTGTCGCCGGCCTTCAGCGGTTCGGCGACCGCCATCAACATGATGTGGTTGCCGCCAGGCTTCAGCTCGACAGGCTGACCCGCAGGCAACAGCAGGCCCTCCCTGAGTTCGCGCATCATCATCATGTTGCTCTCCATGCGCGACTCATGGATCTCGACCCGCCCCGCGACGGGGCTGCTGACGCCGGTCAGCCGGTCGTCGGACGGCGCAGTCAGTGTCAGGTAGCAGCCGGTGCTCTGGCGCCCGTTCGGCGTCGGGCGACACAGGGCGTCGGCGACCTGAACAGGCGCTGTGTCACCCCCGGCCCCGGCCTTATTCTGCGAACAAGCGGCAAGACCGACCGAGAGGGCGGCAAGGGCGAGGAAGGGCAGGGCGCGCGACATCTGGAGGACCTTCTGTGAAGCGGCGGGTCTATCGCCCGGCGGCGCCAGCGGCAAGGCGACGGCCGGTCGCGCTCAGAGTTCGCCCCGTGCCGCCTGGCGGGGGCTGAATTTCGGCGCCGGCGCCAGGCGCATGACTTCGCCCTGGTAGCGGTCGTCGTCGCCAGCGAGAGCGAAGGGCAGGGCGTCCGCCACCGCCGTGAGCATGGCCTCCAGCCAGGGCTGGTCAGCCTTGTGGAAGTCGCTCAGCACGTGGGCGTGGACCAGTTCGGGCGCGCCGGGATGGCCGACGCCCATGCGGGCGCGGCGGAAGTCGGCCCCCAGATGGCTGATCAGCGACCGCACGCCGTTCTGGCCGGCGGCGCCGCCGCCCTTCTTCATCCGGAAACGGCCGGGGGCCAGGTCGATCTCGTCGTGGAAGACGATGACGTCGCCCGGCGGGACCTTGTAGAAGCGCGCCGCCTCGGCGACCGCCCGGCCGCTCTCGTTCATATAGGTCTGCGGCTTCATCAGCAGGACCTTGACCCGGCCGTCGGCCGTCTCAACCTCGCCCTCGCGGATCACCGACTGGAACTTGGCCCGATCGGGACCGAATGACCACCGGCGCGCGATCTCGTCCGCGGCCATGAAGCCGATGTTGTGGCGGTTGTTCTGGTACTTCGGGCCGGGATTGCCCAGGCCGGCGATGATCAGCATGACGGGTTCCGGATAAGGAAACGGCCCCGTCCGTTTCCGGAGGGGCCGTTCCAGTAGCAGCTTGTCGCGAGAGGATCAGCCCTCGGCTTCGCCCTCGGCGGCCTGTTCGGTGGCCGGGACCTCGGCGGCGGCTTCGGCTTCCTCGGCCTCGTCAGCGGCGGCCGAGATGGCGGCCGAAGAGGTCTTGATCGAGGCGATCACGAAGTCGCGGTCGGTGATGGTCGGCTCGACGTCGTCCGTGCCTTTCAGGTCGGACCAGCGGATGGTGTCGCCCAGCTTGTGGCCCGACAGGTCGACGATCAGGTCTTCCGGGATGTGGTCGGCGCGGACCTTCACCTCGACCGAGTGACGGACGACTTCCAGCGAACCGCCCTGACGGAAGGCTTCGCACTTGTCTTCGTTGATGAAGCGGACCGGAATGTCGATCTTGATGGTCTGCTTCTCGTCGACGCGCATCAGGTCGAAGTGCATCGGACGGTCGGTGACCGGGTCGAACTGCACGTCACGGGCGATGACCGGCTGGGTCTCGTCGCCGTACTTCAGGGTCACCAGGTGGCCCAGCAGCTTGCCGGTGTAGAGCGACTTGCGGAAGGACTTCTCGTCGACCGAGATGGCCACCGGAGCCTTCTCGCCGCCGTACAGGACGCCGGGGACCATGCCCGCGCGACGCGCGGCGCGAGCGCCGCCGGTGCCGATGCTGTCACGGACATCAACGTTCAGAATGATCTCGGCCATCTGGCTCGCCTCAACAACAGAAACGCCGCGCTGACGCACTCGCCCGCGCGGCGGGGTCCTCGAACCCTCGAATTCAAGAGCGCGGGCTATTACACGCAGACGACGGAGGACGCAACCGTCCAGGCGCGCGCGTCACCCTTCGTTGTTCGGCGAGGCCGTGGCGGACAGCGAGGCGGCTGCAGCGCCGGCCGCTACCGGCGTCGGGACACCGGTCTCCGTCTCGGCCACCGAGGTCGCGGGGGCCTCGATGGTCGCGGGCTTGACGCCCTGGGCGGTGCAGGTGGCCAGGTCGCGGGCCACGTGGCGCCCGATGCAGAACATGTCCTCGTAGCTGGGCCGCGAGGCCGCCAGGCACTGGAACAGCATCAGCTTGGACATGTTGAGACAGAACTCGCTGTTCTGCTCGACCGTCAGCGCCTCGGTGTTGGCGCGAGCCTCATCGCCTCCGGCCCCGAGGGCCGCCAGGGCGGCAACCGCCAGCGACCGGACGACGGCGGGCGTGTAGGGCGGGGCCGAACGGGCGGACGCCACTTCGAGGCCGGAGCCGCTATTGGCCGCGGCGAACAGCCGTGCCGATTCCTCGGCGGACGGCAGCATCTGGACCGCCGACAGCGCCTTGGCGCCCTGCAGGCGGGCGTCGCGATCCGCGACGGGGACCACGGCCCAGCGCCGGCGCGGGTCGGACCGCGCCTGGATCGTATAGGCGTCTTCCTCGACCGCGTTGGCGATGGCCAGCATGGCGGCCGAATCCCGTTCGATCGCCTCGATGATCAGGCCGGCCGCCACCTCCGCACCCGGCAAGGTCGCGGCGGTGGCCGGATCGGCGATGATCCGCGCGACCATTTCCTGGCGGATGGCGGGATCGACGGCGTAGGTGCGAACGCCTTCCACGAACTCCGGAGATTGCAGGGCGAGGATCGAGCCGTAGGCGATCATCCCGCGCGACAACTGGGCCGGCTCATAGGACGCGCCGGTGCGTATGGCGGCCTGGATGGCGTCGGCGTTCTCGAAGCCGGCCTTGATGGAGCTGACCTCGCGCATGAAGGCGACGTAGATCGAGGCGGCCTCGGCCACGCCTTCGTTGAGACTGACGGCCGGCGGAGGCGGCGGCGGAGGCGCGGGCTCAGGCTCGGGCTCAGGCGTGGCGCACGCGGCCAGCACGGTCATGGCGGCGATGGCGGCCAGCGACAGGCCGCGGCGGAAACGAGCCTCAAACATGCGAAACCCCACCCTGGACGCGCAGCGCCGCAACCGGCGCCGGAAATTCGGATCCGCTTATAACGCGGTCCAAGTGGTTCCACGAGGGTTAATAGCCGGCGCAGAGCCGACGGGTTTCGCGTCGGCGGCCCGTTATTGCGGCGATGCGCCGCCCGGCTGGGTGTTCAATCTTTCCGTTATCGAGGCCGGGGGAGGCGGCGCCGGCTCCTCACGGCTCGGCGCGGGCGCAGGCGGGGCCGGTACGCGAACAACCGGCGGCGTGGCTGCCGGAGGCGCCGGCTCCGGCGCCGACACCGGGGTTCGGGGCTCCGGCCTGATGACGATCGGCTGCGGCGCCTCATCAATGACGTCCGAGACCGTCACGATCGGCGCGGGCATGGCGGCCCCGCGCGAACAGGTGGCCAGGTCCCGCACGATGTGTCGGCCGAGGCAGAACATGTCTTCGTAGTTGGGTCGCGACGCCGCCAGGCACTGGAAAAGGTTCAGCTTCGACATCGTCAGGCAGCCCTGGCTGACGCGGTCGAACTGCAGGGCGTCGGTGTTGGCCTTGGCGTTCTCGCCGGCGTAGCCCAGTGCGGCCAGCGCCGCGAGGGCCAGCGCATTGGTCACCGCCGGCGGATAGGGCGGGCGGCGCGGCGCGCCGCTGACCGGCAGTGCGCCGCCGCCGCTGTGGGCGGCCCGGTACAGCTGTGCGGCCTCGCCCGACGGGGGCGTGATCCGGATCGATTGCGCCTTGGCGAGATCCAGTCGTCCTTGGCGGTCGCGCACCTCCGCCGTCGCCCAGGAGCGGCGAGGATCCCACGGGTTCTGAATGGCGTAGGCGTCGTTTTCGATCGAGTTGGCTGCGCGCGCCAGGGCGTCGATGTCGGCACCGAGGGTGGCCATGACCAGGCCCGCGGCCGCCTGGGCGCCCGGCAGGGTCGAGGCGTAGGACGGGTCGGCGACGATCCGCGCAACGATCCGCTCGCGGCCGGCCTGGTCGTCCGCCATCCCCCACACCCCCGAAACGAACTCGGGTGACTGGAGGGCCAGGATCGAGGCGTAGGCGACAAGGCCGCGCGAGATTTGCTCGGGATCGTAGGCCGCGCCGCGACGCAGGGCAGCCTGGATCTGATCCGGGCTGGTGAAGCCGCCTTCCAGGGTCGCCATGTCGCGGCTGAAGGCCATGTAGACGGCGGCGGCGTCCGCGACGCTCTGGTTCAGCCGGATATGCGGCGAGCTGCGGGCGGCGATCTCGGCGGCCACGCGGGCCGCCTCGGCCTCGGCTTCGGAGACGGCGTTATTGGCGGCGCAACTGCCCAGCAGGGCAGCGGCGGCGAGGGCGGCGGCGGTCAGGCCGCGGCGAAGGGACACCGGACGCATCGGAACTCCTCGGATTGCCGGCGTCCAGCAACGCCTAACCTGAGGGCGCAAATGGGGCAGGCGCCGGTCGGTTCCGAGAAACCTTAGTCGAACAGCTTCGAGACCGATTCCTCGTTGGCGATTCGCCGGATGGCCTCGCCGATGAGGGGGGCGACCGTCACCGAACGGATTTTCGGGCAGGCCAGCACGGCTTCCGGCTGTTCGATCGAATCGGTGATCACCAGCTCCTTCAGCGGCCCGTCGTTGACCCGCTGGACGGCCGGTCCCGACAGGACGCCGTGGCTGATGTAGGCCGAGACCTCGACGGCGCCCCGGTCCATCAGGGCCTTGGCGGCGTTCACCAGCGTGCCCCCGGAATCGACGATGTCGTCGAACAGGATGCAGCGTCGGCCGTCGACGTCGCCGATGATGTTCATCACCTCGCTCTCGCCGGCCTTCGGGCGGCGCTTGTCGACGATGGCCAGGTCTGCATCCAGGCGCTTGGCCAAGGCGCGAGCCCGCACCACGCCGCCGACGTCCGGCGAGACGATCATCAAGCCATCCTCGCGGCGGTAGTTCTCGCGGATGTCCTGGGCCAGCACCGGCGTAGCCAGCAGGTTGTCCGTGGGGATGTCGAAGAAACCCTGGATCTGGCCGGCGTGCAGATCCATCGTCAGCACCCGATCCGCCCCGGCGCGGGTGATCAGATTGGCCACCAGCTTGGCCGAGATCGGCGTGCGGCCGTCGGTCTTCCGGTCCTGCCGGGCGTAGCCGTAGTAGGGCACCACCGCCGTGATCCGTTTCGCCGACGCCCGCACCAGGGCGTCGGTCATGATCAGCAGCTCCATCAGATTGTCGTTGGCCGGGAAGCTGGTCGACTGGATGACGAAGACATCCTCGCCCCGGACGTTCTCCTCGATCATCGCGAACACTTCGTTGTCCGCGAAACGTTTCACCTGGGCGCGGGTGAGAGGCATGTCGAGGTGGGTGGCGATCGCCTGGGACAGGGTCCGGTTGGAGTTGCCAGAGAGCAGCTTCATGTCCGGTCATCCTTTCGCCGTCATCGCCCGGCTGAAAATAGCGCCGCCGTGCTGGCGCGCTTCATATCAGGGGACGCTGCGGCCACAAGGGCGGGAGTCTTTTTTGCCCGGCTTCTTCCCTGCATTGGCGCGGGGTTGTCCGCTGGTGTAGAGATCGCGTCACGTTTCCGGGGGCGCCGACGGGAAGACGCCCGCCGGCCTGTCATGTTGAGGTCGTCCTTGCCTGCTTCGAAGTTTCGCGCCGGTCTGATCCTGTCGGCTGTGGCCGTCGCCGCCCTCACGGTCTCCGCCTGCGGCAACCGCGGCAACCGGCCCCGGCTGGCCTACGAAGAGCGCCCCGTAGAGGCCCTCTACAACACCGGCTACCAGCGGCTGGAAAGCCGTCGCTGGAGCGATGCGATCGACTACTTCCAGGAGGTCGAGCGGCAGCATCCCTATTCGGAGTGGTCGCGTCGCGCGATCCTGATGCAGATCTACGCCCACTACCAGGCGAACAACTACGTCGACGCCATCGCCGCGGCGGACCGGTTCATCCAGCTGTTTCCGGGTAATCCCAGTGCGCCCTACGCCTTCTACATGAAGGCGTTGTGCAACTTCGAACGCATCACCGACGTCGGCCGGGACCAGGGCTACGCCCAAGCGGCGCTGGACGGCCTGCGCGACGTGGCCCGCCGCTACCCGGGCACCTCCTACGCCATCGACGCCACGGTCAAGATCGACATGGTCAACGACCAGCTGGCCGGCAAGGAGATGGCCATCGGCCGCTATTATCAGCGCGCCGGCCAGCCTCTGGCGGCCCTGAATCGCTACAAGACGGTGATCGACAATGAAGCGTATCAGCGCACCTCGCATACGCCCGAGGCCCTGTTCCGCCTGGTCGAGGTGAACCTGTCGCTTGGCCTTCAGGAAGAGGCCACCCGCAACGGCGCAGTGCTGGGCCACAACTATCCGGGCAGCCCGTGGTACGCCGAGGCCTACGCGCTGCTGACCGAACAGGGCCGCCGCCCCGACGTGGAGCCGGAAGGCAAGCGCGAGAGCTGGCTGCGCCGGATCATCCCGGGCTGACGTTTCCGTTCTGTTCCTCTAGCCTCGGCCTTGCCGGGGGCGGCCGTTGCTTCGCATCCTCCGGCGTCGTCGGAGACCGATTCGCCTTGTCCAGTCCGCCTGATCGCCGCTCCGCCTGTCTGCGCCGTGCCGGGAGCCGCCCGTGCTGACCACCCTGTCCATCCGTGACATCGTGCTGGTGGACGTGCTCGATCTTGAGGTCGAGAAGGGTCTGACGGTGCTGACGGGCGAGACCGGAGCCGGCAAGTCGATCATCCTCGACGCCCTGGGCCTTGCCCTGGGGGCCCGCGCCGACGCCGGCCTCATCCGCGCGGGGGCGAAGCAGGCCTCGGCCACCGCCGTCTTCACCGCCCCTGACGACTCCACCCTGATCGACCTGATCTCGGAAAAGGGCTTCGAGGTCGCGCCGGGCGAGGAGCTGATCCTGCGCCGCACCCTGTCGGCCGACGGCCGCAGCCGCGCCTTCGTCAACGACCAGCCGGCCGGCGTCGCGGCCCTGCGCGAGATCGGCCAGGCCCTGGTCGAGGTGCACGGACAGCACGAGACCGTCGGCCTGCTGGACTGGAAGACCCATCGGACGCTGCTGGACAACTATGGGGGATTGCAGCCTCAGCTGGAGGGCGTCGCCGCCGCCGCCGAACGGCTCAGGGCCGCCGAACAGACCGTGGCCCAGCTGAAGGCCTCCGCCGCCGAGGCCGCGGCTCACAAGGAGGAGCTGGAGCAGAACCTCGCCGATCTCGACGCCCTCGACCCGCGCGCCGACGAGGAGACCGAACTGGCTGGCGAACGCGCCCTGCTGGGGGCCGCCGAAAAGGCCATCGCCGACCTGTCCGACGCCCGCAGCTCGCTGGGTGGGGACAAGCTGTCGCGCAACCTGGCCGCCGCCCTGCGCGCCGTCGAACACGCCCGCCAGCGGGCCGTCCAGGCCGGGACCGAACCCGACCATCCCCTGCTGCAGAAGCTGACCAGCGCCGCCGAGGCCATCGACCGGACGCTGGTCGAGGCGGAGGAGGCGATAGCCTGCGTCGACGCCGCCGCCGACGCCTTCGACTTCGAACCCGGCCGGTTGGACAAGGCCGAGGAACGGCTGTTCGCCCTGCGCGCAGCCGCCCGGAAACTGAACAGTTCCGTCGAGCTGCTGCCGACGCTGCGCGAACGGTTCCGGGAGCAGCTGCGGCTGATCGAGGACGGGGCTGAGGCCATCGTCGCCGCCGACCGCGCCGCCTCGGCCGCTCGCGAGGCCTATGACGTGGCCGCCCTCATGCTGACTTCGGCCCGTGAGGCCGCGGCCGAGCGCCTGACCGAGGCTGTCATGGGCGAGCTGGGCCCGTTGAAGCTGGAACGGGCCCGTTTCCGCGTCGCCTTCGAGCCGGTGGCCGAAGGCCGGCGAGGTCCGCTTGGCGCGGAAACTGTGCGGTTCGAAATCGCCACGAATGCGGGCACGGCCTTCGGACCTCTGGACGCCATCGCCTCGGGCGGCGAACTGGCCCGCTTCGCCCTCGCCATGAAAGCGGCGCTGGCCGGCCGTGAGGACCAGCGCCAGCCGGTGATGATCTTCGACGAGGTCGACCAGGGCGTCGGCGGCGCCGTGGCCGAGGCCGTCGGCGTCCGTCTGCAGCGACTGTCGCAAGGCGCCCAGGTGCTGGTCGTCACCCATAGTCCGCAGGTCGCGGCGCGCGGCCATGCCCACTGGAAGGTGCGCAAGGCTGACCGCGACGGCCTGACTACCACGACGGTCGACGTTCTGGACCCCGCCGCACGCCGCGAGGAGATCGCCCGCATGCTGTCGGGAGCCCAGATCACCGACGAGGCGAGGGCTGCGGCGAGGGCCCTGATCGGCCAGGCCTAGGCCCCGAGGATCCAGCCCTCTTCCTGTTCGACCTTGGCGATGAGGGCTTCGTCGGCGCCCTTCGGCGGCGCGAAGGCCTTCGACAGGTCGCCGGCCTCGTCCATCTTCGCCAGGGCCTCAGCCGTGGCGCGGACCTGGGCCTGGTCCTTGAACTCGCCGATCTGCGGCTTGGCGTCGAACATCGAAGGCCAGACCTCGACGACGAGGGCCGACAGCGGCTCGACGTCCTCGGCGTTCAGGGCACGCCAGCCGGTGCCGAAGGGCCAGACCGCGCCGGACGGGCCGAGGCTGTCCAGCAGGCGGCGCACGGCCGGAATGCCCACCAGGGTCTGCCCGCCGACCGCGCCGGCGCCGTGCATCTGCCAGACGCTCTTGGGCTGCAGCCGACCCTTGCGCACGGCGTCCTCGGTGGCCCGGAACTCGGGGATGTCGGTCCCGGCCCCGGCCGGGGGCTTGGTCGTGGTCAGCCAGCGCTGGGCCTGCTTGGCCGGCGCGCCCCACATCGGCCACGGGTTGTCGGTCATCAGCCGGTTGATCTTGGCCGCGACCTGGTAGCGGTTGTTGGCGTTGTCCGGCTTGTCGACCACGTTCGAGGCGATGAATTTCCACATCGCCTGCCACGGCGTGCCCGCCAGCTTCAGCCGTTCGGCGGTGCCGGCCGGATAGCCGAAATTGAAATCGAACCCGACCAGCACCCGGTCTCCGCGCTTGCGGTGGTCGGCCAGCAGCGATGCGAGCAGCTTCTCGCCCTCGGCGCGCGTGGCGACGTTGTGGGTCTCGGTATAGAGGCGGAAGCGGACGTCGCGCTTGGCCACGCCGATCCACACCGACTGATCGCCCAGCTTCTTGCCTTCGGCGGCGGTCCAGTCGGCGATGATGTAGGCGTCAAACAGGCGGGCCACGGCGGGCGCTCCGGAACTCGGGTAAAGGGATGGGGGCTTCCTAGTCTCCTCCCCGGTGCGCAGCAATGGGGGCGGGAGCTCAGCCCTTGAGCAGCGCCTCGAGGTGAGACAGCCAGCGGCGGCCCAGCCGCAGGGCCTCGCCCGGCGAGCCGGTCTGGACGGGCAGGGTCGCGTCCCACAGGGAAAGCTCGAACTCGGGGTGGCGCGCGTCGTTGAACATCAGACGCAGCACGACCTGCTCGGCGTCGGGGGCGAGGATGTCCAGCGACTTGCGCGTCTCGCCGCGGCGCACCCGGGCGACGACGTGGCCGTCGACGATGATCTCGCCGCCGTCGATTTCCTCGAAAGCGTAGACCAGCCCCGTGGCCCCGCGGTTCCAGAGCACCGCGACCTGGGCGCCGTCGAAATCGAGGCCAGCGGCCCGCCCTTCAGCGGGGGAGAGGGCCTCGGCTTCCGGCGCGCCCCCCAGGGACTTGAGGAGCGCGCGCCGCATGCGCCGCAGGGGCTCCATCCACCAAGCGAGGACGAGCACGGCGGTGGTCAGGGCGGCCGCCGCCAAGGCCACGAGCAGTATGACCCGCAGCGCCTCGGCCATGTCAGTCCGCCAGTTCTACGATGACCGGGACGTGGTCCGACGGCTTGTCCATGTCCCGTGCTTCACGATGCGTTTCGACGCCGCGGAAGCGATCTGCGGCTTGGGGCGAGAGCAGGTGGAAGTCGATGCGGATGCCGTGATCGCGCTGCCAGGCCCCGGCCTGGTAGTCCCAGAAGGTGTAGGTCCCCGGCGGCTGCTTGCCGAGCTCGCCCGCATCGTAGAGGCCGAGGTGCCGTAGCGAGCGGAAGGCGGCCTGGCTCTCGGGCTGGAACAGGGCGTCGTCGACCCAGGCGGAGAGATTGCGAGCGTCCTGCGGGGTGGGGATGACGTTGTAGTCGCCGCAGAGAGTGAAGGCCTCCTCCAGCGCCAGCAGGTCGCGGGCATGGGTCTGCAGGCGGCGGAACCACGCCAGCTTGTAGTCGAACTTGACGGTGCCGACCGGATTGCCGTTGGGCAGGTAGATGCACCCGACCCGCACGGGCCGGGCCGTCTCCACGACCGCCTCGATGTAGCGCGACTGCTCCGCTTCGGCCTCATGTCCCGAGGCGTCCATGCCCGGCAGGCCGCGGCGCACGTCCGACAGGGGATGCTTCGACAGGATGGCGACGCCGTTATAGCTCTTCTGGCCGTGCGTCTCGACATTGTAGCCCAGGCTCTCGAAGGCCTCGCGAGGGAATTTCTCGTCGACGCACTTGATTTCCTGCAGACAGGCGACGTCCGGGGCGGCGGCCTCCAGCCAGGCCAGAACGGTCGGCAGGCGGGCGTTGACCGAGTTCACGTTCCAGGTGGCGATGCGCATGCGCCATGATTAGGGCGCGTCGGGGGACTCTGTGAAGCGGCGACCGCGCAAACGAAAACGCCCCGGAGCTAAACTCCGGGGCGCTGTCTTCGGCCTGAGGCGGCCTTACTGCTCAGTGGTCGCCGGGGCAGCGGCGGTCAGAGTGCACCCGCCGGCGATGTTCGCCGCTTCCTCGCAGGTGTGCACCCGCTGGGCGGTGAAGGTGTTTCCCACTCGGGCGAAGTAGCCGTCGCCAGCGCCGCACTTCACTTCGTAGACGGTCAGGCTCTGGGCGTCCCGGCCGACGCGACGAGCCTGTTGCACATCGCACGCGGCGGCGGGGGTGTTCGCCAGAATCCGCCCCCAGGCGCCCTTGATCTGCTCCTCGGTGGAGTAGCGGCAGGCCTCCTGCATGAGGGCCAGATCCCAGCACGGCGTGGCCTGCCAGGCGTCGCCGGCCTTCTCCAGCCAGAAGCCGTCGCGCCCGGCGCAGGCGATCTCGTAGATGGTGTTGCCGGCGGTGCTCTTGCCGATGGCCGAGCCCTTCTCAACGGTGCAGTCGGTGACGCCGGCGGCCCGCGAGTAGGCCGTCAGAACGGGCACGGGGTCGAGGTTTACCGGCAGGGTGCACTGCTGGCCGACGTCGGCGGCCGGATCGCGCAGTCGATTGGTCTCGGCCTGGCCGGCCAGTTCAAGGCAGTTGAAGGTCTGGGGCGGGGTGGAGCTCACCGCGAGGTACCCGGGGCCTTCCGAGCAGACGGCCTCATAGGTGGAGTGTTGCTCGACGGTGACCCCAAGCAAGGTGGCCTCCGAAACCTGGCAGCTGACGCCGGCGGCCGTCAGCAAGGCCTGGGCGGCGGCCTTGTTTTCCTCGGGCGTGGCCGCGGTCGCCTGTTGGGTGTTCTGCTGTTCCTCACGGCCGCGGCGGCGTTCGCGACGCTCGCGGGCGCCGTCGCTGAGACGGCCGGGCAGCACCCGGTCGCCGCGGATGGCGCCGCTGGCGCGGTCTGACGTGTCGCCAGTGCCCCGCGGATCGTGCGGCGCGACCTGGGCGAGGGTGGGCTGGGCCGAAAGCAGCGCCAGGGCCATCGCGCCGCCGACCAGCGCGAGCAACTTCTTGTGGAACACGTTGAAACTCCGGGAAGGACAATCGTCAGGCAAATCCTTGGCCGCGGCATGTGGCGGGGTCAAGGCGACAGAAACCGGTGGCGCCGGCCTCCAGCTTCGTCATATCCTGCCTAAGTTTCGATTGGAGACTGACTTGGCGGACGGGGTTGCGGCGAGCGAGGTCAACGGGCTGGCGCGCGGTGCGCGCGGTCTGATCTATCCGTTCGCCCAGCCTCCCGGCTCGGGCGAGGCGGTCGAGATTACAGACGACGTGGTCTGGATGCGGTTGGCGATGCCCATCGCCCTGGATCATATCAACGTCTACGCCGTGCGCGACAGCGAGGGGTGGGCCGTAGTCGACACGGGCCTGAATCTTCCGGCCAGTCGCGACGAATGGGATGCCCTTCTTGCCGGCCCCCTGCGCGGCAGGCCGGTCACCCGGGTGATCTGCACCCATCTGCACCCGGATCACATCGGCCTTGCCGGCTGGCTGTGCCGCCGTTTCGACGCGCCGCTGGTGATGACCCGGCTCGAGTACGTCATGGCCCGCATGCTGATTGCGGACACGGGCCGCCCGGCGCCCGAGGAGGGTGATCTCTTCTACCGCGCCGCCGGCTGGGACGAGGGTCAGCTGGAAGGCTATCGCAGCGGCTTCGGCGGGTTTGGGAAGGCGGTCGCCGAACTCCCCGCCGCCTATGCGCGTATGCGCGACGGTGAACGCCTCACCATCGGCGGTCACGACTGGAGGGTCGTGGTCGGGGAGGGGCACAGCCCCGAGCACGCCTGCCTGTGGCGGGAGCACGACGGGCTGGTGCTGGGCGGGGACCAGATCCTGCCCCGGATATCCTCAAACGTCTCCGTCTGGCCCACCGAGCCCGACGCCGATCCCTTGGGCGACTGGCTGGCTTCGCTGGAGCGCATGAAACACATACTGCCGGAGGACGCGCTGGTGCTTCCGTCCCACGGCGAACCTTTCCGCGGCGCGCACACCCGGCTGGACGCCCTTATCCGGGGACACCACACAGCGCTGAAGCGGCTCGAACGGACCCTGGCCCGCCCGTGCAGGGCCGTCGACGTCTTCCCGGCCCTGTTCGCCCGACCGGTGGGGAGCGGCGTGCTCGGCATGGCCACGGGCGAAAGCCTGGCGCATCTCAACTACCTGCTTCGTCAGGGCCGGGCGAGGCGCCGGCGCGACGCGGACGGAGTGGACTGGTGGACCGCAATCACTGAGGAGGCAGGGGCGTGACCGAGCACATCAAGACCGAATTGAACCAGGGCGTTCTGTCCGTGACCCTGGCGAGGGCGGAGAAGAAGAACGCCATCACCCAGGCCATGTACGCCGCCTTATCCGACGCTGCGGAACGGGCCCGGACCGACGACACTGTCCGCGTCCTCCTGTTCCGCGCCGAGGGCGACACCTTTTCGGCCGGGAACGACATCGGCGATTTCATCGCCATCGGCTCGCAGACGGAACAGCCGTTCGACATGTCGGTGTTCCGATTCCTCAAGGCCATGGCCGATCTGGACAAGCCGGTGGTGGCCGCGGTTCGCGGCCGGGCGGTCGGCATCGGCCTGACCCTGCTGCTTCACTGCGACATGGTCGTGGTGGCCGAGGATGCCCTGCTCTCGGCGCCCTTCGTCAATCTGGCCTTGGCGCCCGAGGCCGCGTCGTCCCTGTTGCTGCCCGCCGTGATCGGTCATCAGCGCGCCTTCGAGATGTTCGCGCTCGGCGAACCGATCGACGGCCGCACGGCTGTGGCCTGGGGTCTGGCCAACCGCTCCGTCCCGTCCGGCGAGGTGGAGGCCGCAGCGACCGATCTGGCCGCCAAGCTGGCTGCGCGCGCGCCGAACTCCCTGCGCAAGACCAAGGGCCTGATGAGGGACGCCTCCGCCCTCTGGGCCCATATGCAGGTGGAAGGCGAGGCCTTCGGCAGTCAGATGAAGAGCCCCGAGGCGATGGAGGCCTTCATGGCCTTCACCCAGAAGCGCGCGCCGAACTTTTCCGGCGGCTGAGAATTCGATTGATTCGACGCGGCGCGGCTCTTAGGTGCGCGCGCCGATGTCCGCCATCCCCGCCCCTGTTGTCCCGCATGTCGCCACGGAGAGCGACACCGACGCCGCCGCGATCGAGGCCCTGGTTCTGGCCGCCTTCGGCCCGGGACGCTTCGCGAAGACCGCCGAGCGACTGAGGGAGAGGGCCTCGGTGGCGGCGGGATTCGTCATCCGGGAGGGCGGGGCGCTCGTCGGTTCCGTGCGCCTGTGGTCGATCGTGGTGGGCGGCTCGCCCGCCCTCTTCCTCGGCCCCATCGCCGTCGCGGCAGACAGCCGCCGGGCGGGGCTGGGTGCGGAACTGGTGCAGGCCTGTCTCGACTGGGCCAGCGAGCAGGGACTGGGAGTCTTGCTGGTCGGCGACCCGCCCTATTTCGGGCGCTTCGGCTTCGAGGTCGCGCCCGCGGTGCGGCTGCCGGGGCCGGTCGATTCCCGGCGCGTCATGTGGCGGGGCGCCGCCCCGGTCTCGGGCGAGGTTCGGGCGGCCTGAAGCCGCCCGGCATTGCCAGCGCCGCCGGGCGCCTTAAGTCTGCATCCATGTCCGTTCCCGCCGACAGCCCGTCCGGCCTGGCCTCGGTCGCCGAGGCGGCCGCCAAGGCGCCTGCGCGAGGCCTGCCGCCCGTCCATCTGTGGAACCCCGCGCACTGCGGCGACATCGACATCCTTATCCGCCGCGATGGGACCTGGCTGCACGAAGGGTCGCCGATCGGCCGCCCCGAGCTGGTCCGCCTTTTCTCCACTGTGCTGCGCAAGGACCCGGACGGCTACTGTCTGGTGACCCCCGTCGAGAAGCTGACCATTCGGGTCGAGGATCTGCCTTTCCGGGCCGTGGCCGTGCGGGAGGAAGACGGCGACCTGGTCTTCGTCACCGACGTCGGCGACGAGGTCCGCGCCGGCCCCGATCATCCCCTGCAGGTCGAGACCGACCCCGAGACCGCAGAGCCCTCGCCCGCCGTCCATGTCCGGGCCGACCTGTGGGCCCGGATCGCGCGGCCCGTCTTCTACGACCTGGTCGAGCAAGCGGTGGTCGAGGAGGACCGGCTGGTGGTGCGCTCCGGCGGCGTGGCCTTTCCGCTCGGTCCGGCCGGAGCCGGGGTCCGATGAGTCTCGAGTCCCTGCGACGGCGGCTCACAGAGCGTCTGGACCCGGTCGCGGACTGGCGACCGGATGGTCGGCCCTTGAGCTCTGACTTCGACCTCAACCCGGACGCGGGGCGCCCGGGCCGCACCCTGCGGCCCGCGGCCGTTCTGGTCCCGATCATCGCCCGGCCGGGGGGGGCTTCGGTGCTGCTCACCCGCCGCTCCGACAGCCTCGCCAGCCACACCGGCCAGATCGCCTTTCCTGGCGGCCGCCTCGACCCCGGCGAGACCGCGGCCGAGGCCGCGGTGCGCGAGGCCTGGGAGGAGGTCGCCCTCGATCCCGCGGCGGTCGAGGTGCTGGGGGTCGGCGACGGCTACGAGACCGTCACCGGCTTCATGGTCACGCCCGTCGTCGGCTGGCTGGCCGAACCACCGGTCGTGCTCCCGTCGCCCGACGAGGTCGCCGAGGTGTTCGAGGCGCCGTGGGACTTCCTGATGGATCCGGCCAACCACCGCCGCGACTTCTACGACCCCGAAAGCGGCCCGCGCCGCTGGTTCTGGGCCATGCCCTGGCGGGAGCGCTACATCTGGGGCGCCACCGCCGCCATCGTGCGGGCGCTGCGGGCGCGCCTTTACGGCGATGAGGCCTCGCCCTCGGCCGCCGTCGACGAGGACGCGGCGTGACCGGCGTCCGCCTCGACCAGCCCTGGCTGACGGCGCCGGCGACGCGCGCCGTCATGACCGCGCTGGAGGCCGCGGGCGGCCCGGGCTGCGCCCGCGTCGTCGGCGGCTGCGGCCGCCACGCCCAGAACGGGGCCCCGGTCGC
>JAEZIH010000022.1 GCA_023416055.1 Pseudomonadota bacterium
TTGTCGCCGCGCGGTTGACGGCGCTGGCGCGACTGAGGGGCGGTCGCTAGGTTAAGGCCATGAAGTTTCTGACCTTCGTCGCCATCATCGGAGTGATCTGGCTGGTCGGCCTGTTCGCCTTCGCGGACCGGGTGCGCGGCTATACGCCGGCCGAGGAGCCGGCGCGGGCCGACGCCATCGTGGCCCTGACCGGGCCGTCGGCCGAGCGGATCAACGCCGCCATCCGCCTGCTGGAACAGGACAAGGGCGAACGGGTGCTGATCTCGGGGGTCAACCGCGAGGTGCGCCGCCAGGAGCTGCGCGCCCTGACGCCGGGTTCGACCCGGCTGTTCAACTGCTGCGTCGACCTGGGCTTCGAGGCCGAAGACACCATCGGCAACGCCCAGGAGATCGCCGCCTGGGCCGACGCCAAGGGCTATGACAGCCTGATCGTGGTGACCTCCGACTACCACATGCCGCGCGCCCTGACCGAGATCCGCGCCGCCGCGCCCGGGCTGGAGCTGACGCCCTATGCGGTGGAGACGCCGTCGCTGGACAATTCGCGCTGGTGGCGGGCGGCGGTGACGGCGCGGCGCATGACGCTGGAGTACATGAAGTATCTCGCCGCCCTGGGCCGGGCCTTGGTCGGCGGCGGGGAGTATCAGCGTCCCGGAGCGGACCCCGTCGAGAAGGCCGCCTGAGAGTGACCGAGCTGCGTTCCCTGGTCTTCACGGCCTGGCTGTACCTGTCGATGGCCATCTTCGCCGTCGGCCTGTCCCCGGCGCTGCTCATGCCCCACCGGGCGGCGATGACGGTGATCCGCTGGTGGGCGAAATTCGTGCTGCTCGGCCTGCGCTGGATCTGCGGCGTGAAGGTCGAGTTCCGCGGCCTCGGGAACCGCCCGGCGGGCGCGGCGCTGGTCGCCGCGAAGCATCAGGGCATGCTGGACGTGATCATCCCCTTCGTCACCCTCGACGATCCCTGCATGGTGATGAAGAAGGAGCTGATGGTGCTGCCCTTCTTCGGCTGGTTCGCGTGGAAGACGAAGATGATCCCGGTCGACCGCTCGGCCGGGTCAAAGGCGCTGAAGGACATGGTCCGCACCGCCCGGGAGCGGGTGCAGCAGGGGCGGCAGGTGGTGATCTTCCCGGAGGGCACACGGACGGAGCCGGGCGCCGAGCCGGACTACAAGCCGGGCGTGGCGGCCATCTATCGCGACATCGACGGCGCGTGCTGGCCGGTGGCGACCAATTCGGGCGTGCACTGGCCGGCGCATGGCTTCCGCCGCCATCCGGGGACGGTGGTGTTCGACTTCCTTGAGCCGATCCCGGCGGGACTGAAGCGGCCGGAGTTCATGGCGCAGCTGGAAGGGAAGATCGAAGGGGCGAGCAGGGGGCTGCTGCCGCCGCCCCGCCGCGGCTGACGCTGTCTTCGGCGCCACAGGCGGCGACATCCGTCAGCGGGCCGGGAGCCGGCTGACCGCAGGCGTGTTCATGGCAGGCCCCCAACCGCCGAGAGCCTCATGTACCGCCTTTCCCTGACCCTCGCCGCCGTCGTCGCGGCGGCCCTTCCCGCCCTGCCCGCCGCGGCGCAGACCCAACCCTTCGAACCCGCGGGACCGCAGCAGGACTGGAGCGTCGACCTCGGCGTCGGCGCCCTGTTCAGCGAGGACGCGTCGGGCGATACGGGCTCCGAGACCCGCGCCGTGCCCTACATCGCCGCCAACTGGCGCGACCGGCTCTATTTCAGCCCGTTCGAGGGGCTGGGCTGGAACATGGTCAGCACGCCGACCTTCCGCGCCGGCGTCCAGCTGCGGCCCCGTTTCGAGGCCGATGACATTGAAGGGCTGACGCTGGAGCGGCCGGACTTCGGGGTCGACGCCGCCGTCTACGCCTACCAGCGCCTGCCCGGGAACATCGTCGTCGGCGCCCGGGTGAGCCGCGACGTCAGCGACGTCAGCGAGGGAACGGAGTACCAGGCCTCGCTGGGCCACCAGCGGGTGACCGGCTTCGGGCTGCTGAACACCTCGGTCTATGTGCGCGGCGGCGACCGCAAGCTGGCCGACGCCTACTATGGCGTGTCAACGGCCGAGGCGGCGGCGAACGGGATCAGCGCCTGGGCGCCGGATGGCGGGCTGCAGGGCGCCGGAGCGACGGCCCTGCTGGTGGTGCCGTTCCGCAAGGCCTGGGCCGCTGGCGGTCTGGTCAACTACGAGCGCCGGCTGGGCGACGTGGCCGACAGTCCGTTGTCGCGGAACGACAACGCCTGGCGCGTGGGCCTGTTCGTGGCGCGCCGCTTCGGCGACTGAGTCAGCGCAGCGCGCTCCACGCGAGGGCGTGCACCTGATCGCGCCCGAGGGCGGCGAGCATGGGCGGTGCCTCGAACAGCTCCGCCACCGCCGGCTCGCGCACGTCAAGGCCGCCGGTGAAGGCGCCGAAGGCGGGCATCAGCAGGCGGCGGCCGTCGGTGACGAAGCAGGGGCGGCGGACGCCGCGGCCGTAGGCCGAAACGCGGGCGGCGGGATGCAGGTGGCCCGCCACCTCGCCTACCTGCTCGCCAGGCTGCGGCTCGTGGATCAGGCGCAGGGCGCCGACCTCAAGGGTGGTGACCACGCGGCCGGTGAGCACGTCCAGCGCGCCCGCCAGCGCCTTGAGGTCGTGGTTGCCCTCCAGCCAGACCCAGTCGCGCCCGTCGGCGAGGCGGTCGAGGCGGGTGCGGTCGGCGCCGGCGAGCCGGTCGA
>JAEZIH010000239.1 GCA_023416055.1 Pseudomonadota bacterium
ACGATCTCGGGCGTCGAACCGATGCGGAATGCCACCACCGGCGTACCGCAGGCCATGGCCTCGATCATCACCAGCCCGAACGGCTCGGGCCAGTCGACCGGGAACAGCAGCGCCTCGGCCCCGCCGAGGAAGGCTGACTTCTGGTGGTCGCCGATCTCGCCGACGAACTCGACCAGCGGATTGGCCTCGACCATGGGCCGGATCACCGTCTCCCAATAGGCCTTGTCCTGCTGGTCGATCTTGGCGGCCATCTTCAGCGGCTTGTTCAGCTTGGTGGCGATCTCGATGGCCCGCTCGGGTCCCTTCTCCGGCGAGATGCGGCCGAGGAAGGCCAGATAGCCCTGCGGCTTCGGCGAGAACTGGTACAGCTCGCCCGGCATGCCGTGATGCACTGTCGCCTTCCAGTTGGCGCCCGGCAGGGGCCGCCGCTGGTCGTCCGAGATCGACACCAGCCCGAACTGCGGCCAGCGCTCATAGGCGGCCGGCAGGTCCTTCAGGTCCAGCCGTCCGTGCGTCGTGGTGATCGTCTTGTCCGCCCACCGCTCGAAGAAGGGGAAGTGGATCAGGTCGGTGTGGAAATGGATCACGTCGAAGTCGTCGACGCGCTTCAGCACCTCGCTCAGCATCGACATGTGGGCCGCCAGGTCAGACTTCAGCGGATTGGGGTCCAGCCGGATGGCCTGGTCGCGCACCGGGACCAGCCGGGCGCGCGTCTCGGCGTCCGCCGCCGCGAACAGGGTGACCTCGTGGCCGAGGTCGATGAGGGCGTCAGTCAGATGGGCGACGACCCGCTCGGTGCCGCCGTAGAGCTTCGGAGGAACCGCCTCGTACAGAGGCGAAACCTGGGCGATCTTCATGATGCGCTCGCTGCAAATGCTTGAAGGTCAGGCACGAGCGGAAGCCTTCGCGCGTGCGAAGGTTCCGCCCGCGAAGCGCGAATTATGGTGCGGCGCAGCCTGGCTTCAAGAGGCCGCGGGCTACTGCATTCCGGCGCGGATTTCAGCCCTCAGCGCGTCGATCGAGCGGAAGCCCTGATCGGTCTTGAAGCGCCAGTAGGTCCACCCGTTGCAGGCCGGCGCGTTCTCCAGCAGGGCCCCCAGCTTGTGGATCGAGCCGGTCAGTTCGCCATAGGCCAGCGAGCCGTCCGCGCGCACCCGCGCCTCGCGCTCGCCCTTGGGGCAGTACAGCCGGTCGCCGGGCCGCAGCAGGCCGGCCTCGACCAGAGCCCCGAACGGCACCTTCGGCTCGGCCCGCTTGGAGCCCATCACCGCCAGGTCCTCCGGCGCGGCCGGAACCACCGCCTTGATCCGCTTCTCGGCCAGCTTCGCATAGCCCTCGTCGCGCTCGATGCCGACGAAACGCCGGCCCAGCCGCTTCGCCGCCGCGCCCGTCGTACCGGTGCCGAAGAACGGGTCCAGCACCACGTCGCCCGGCCGCGTCGCGGCCAGCAGCACCCGGTGCAGCAGGGCCTCCGGCTTCTGCGTCGGATGCGCCTTCTTGCCGTCGGCGTCCTTCAGCCGCTCCTCGCCGGTGCACAGCGCCAGCGTCCAGTCGGAGCGCATCTGGGTGTCCTCGTTGAAGGCCTTCAGCGCGTCGTAGTTGAAGGTGTAGCGCTTCTGCTCGCGGCTCCGCGCCGCCCAGATCAGCGTCTCGTGGGCGTTGGTGAACCGCGTGCCCTTGAAGTTCGGCATCGGGTTCGACTTGCGCCAGATGATGTCGTTCAGCACCCAGAAGCCCAGGTCCTGGATCGCCGCGCCCAGCCTGAACACGTTGTGATAGCTGCCGATCACCCAGATCGAGCCTTCCGGCTTCAGCACCCGGCGGCATTCCGTCAGCCAGGCGCGGGTGAAGGCGTCGTAGTCGGCGAAGCTGGCGAATTTGTCCCAGTCGTCGTCGACGGCGTCGACCTTGGAGTTGTCGGGCCGGAGCAGGTCGCCGCCCAGCTGCAGGTTATAGGGCGGATCGGCGAAGACCATGTCGACCGAGGCGTCGGGCAGGGACCGCAACACCTCGATGCAGTCGCCGCGATGGATCACATCGGTAGGAAGATCGGACATGGACACGGCCCCGGGAACTCTGAGACCGGCAAGGTGAATCCTTACGGTTAAGGCGGCGTTATCCCGGGCGGGCGGCGGAACGAAGCTTGGGGGCCGGTGTTCGGATTGGGCCCCTCCCCAGAGCTGTTCAATGATCCTTCTCGCCGTTCTTCAACGTCTGTTCGCGCTCGTCTCGCTGGCGGTCCTCCTGCTCGCGGCCTGGCTGCTGTGGAGCTGGTACGACGCCTGGCACGTGGCGGAGACGCTCGACCTGGCGGCCCCGTCCCGGGCGCCGCTGTGGTGGGGCGCCGGCCTGATGGCGCTCAGCCTGCTCGGCCGCTTCCCCGTGCTGATGCTGCTGGGCCGGGCGGGGGAGAGCACGCCCGCGCGCCGGGCGGACGCGTTCGAGGTGCTGGGAGCGGACGGCTCGGTCCTCCATGTCGAGCGCGAGGGCGCCGCCGAGGGGCCGATCCTCGTGCTTACCCATGGCTGGGGCCTTTCCGCCCGCATCTGGGCCGAGGCGCGCCGCGACCTTGGCGGGCGGTTCGGCCTCGTCCTCTGGGACCTGCCGGGGCTCGGCCGCTCGGATCGCGCCATGGCCTATTCCATCGAGGGCCTTGCGGAAGACCTGCACGCGGTGATCGAGAGCCTGCCGGCGCACCGCCCGGTCATCCTCGTCGGCCACAGCATAGGCGGCATGATCGTCCAGACCCTGTGCGCGCGTCACCCCGCCCTGCTCGCCACCCGCGTGTCCGGGATCGTGCTGGAGAACACCACCCATACAAATCCGCTGGAGACCATGGTCCTGTCGGACCTGTTCCGGCCGCTCCAGCCGCTGTTCGAGGCCGCCTGCAAGCTCGAGACGGTGATCTCGCCGGTGACCTGGCTGATGAACTGGCAGGCATGGCTCAGCGGGGCCAGCCATGTCGCCGCCCGCTTGGGTGGCTTCGGCTCCCGGCCGACGCGCGAACAGCTCGACCGCACCGTGCGCCTGATCACCGGCAACTCTCCGGCGGTCCAGGCGCGCGGCAATCTGGCCATGCTCCGATGGTCGGTGACCGAGCGCCTGCCGGGCGTCCAGACGCCTGCGCTGGTCTTCGTCGGCGGCCGCGACCTGATCACACTTGACCATGCGGGCGAGACCATCGCCGCGGCCCTCCCGCAGGCGCGGCTGGTGCGCGTCGAAGACGCCGGCCACATGGGACCGGTCGAAAAGGCGGGGGTCTACAACGAGCAGATCGCCGATTTCGCCGACTTCATCGGCCTGCTCCGCGGCCGCTGCGCCGGGGCGGCCCGTCGCTCCTTCCTGTCGCCTGACGCCGACCTGGCGCCGCCGCGTCCGCACGAACGTGACGACCCTGCCGGCGCGGAGCCTGCAGGGACGTCCGCGCCCCCGCCGCTCTAGCGGCTGCTTCGCCGCACCGCGGATCCTCCCCGAATACGCCCGGGAACGTCACAGCGGCTCACGTTTTGTTACACGCTCGGCCTCGCCTTGCCGCCTCCGGCGCGCTAAGCGGAGCCACAGACCGCGGCCGGAGCGAGTCCGCCGCGACGAACCACGGCTCAGGGGCTGGTTGATGACTCAGTGGGTGTACGGCTTCGGCGGCGGCTCGGCCGACGGCGACGCTTCGATGAAGAATCTGCTCGGCGGCAAGGGCGCCAACCTCGCCGAGATGTCGGCGCTGGGCCTGCCGGTGCCGCCCGGCTTCACCATCACCACCGAAGCCTGCAACCACTACTACCAGAACGGCCAGTCCTATCCGGCCGATCTGGAGGCCCAGGTCCGCGCCGGCCTGGAGAAGGTGGAGGGCGTCGTCGGCAAGACCTTCGGCGACCCGAAGAACCCGCTGCTGGTCTCCGTCCGCTCGGGCGCCCGCGCCTCGATGCCCGGGATGATGGACACCGTCCTCAACCTCGGCCTCAACGA